>SPCN01000096.1 GCA_004525465.1 Chrysiogenales bacterium
AACCGCCAGACGGTGGTCAGCCTGCAGGTGATCAAGAAAGCCCGAGAAAACCTGATCGTGGCCATCGACAAATTGAACGCTGTGCTGGCCAGCGCCCGCCAGGGCAGATCCATCCCCGTAAACCTGAACATCACCAAGTCCAATGACCAGTCGAAATATGTACGCAGCATGGTCAGTAACCTGGAAAACAGCATCGTCATGGGCGTGATCTTTGTGGTGAGCGTGCTGTTCCTGTTCCTGGGCCTGCGCAACGCGCTTTTTGTCGGCTTTGCCATCCCCATGTCGATGTTCATCTCCTTCATCATCCTCAGCGCCATCGGCGCCACGGTCAACATGATGGTGCTCTTTGGCCTGGTACTGGCCCTGGGCATGCTGGTCGACAACGGCATCGTGGTAGTGGAGAATATCCACCGCTTCATCGGCCAGGGTTACTCATTGTTCGAGGCGGCGCGCTACGCTACCGGCGAGATCGCCATGCCGATCATCACCTCCACTTTCACCACCCTGGCGGCTTTCATCCCGTTGCTGTTCTGGAAAGGGATCATGGGCGAATTCATGAAACATCTGCCCACTACCCTGATCATTTCATTGAGCGCCTCGCTCTTTGTGGCCCTGGTGATCAACCCGGTTCTGGCCTCGCGCTTCATCAAACGCGAAGGTGAAACGCGCCGTCCGCTCTGGAAAAAAACCAATCGCATCCTGGCCGTCATGGCCGGCCTGGCCGCTTTGTGCTACCTGACCGGCTGGACCTCCATGGGCACGTTCGTCCTGCTCATGGCCTTGCTGGTCGCACTCTACCAGCTTTTTCTATATGATCTGAGCGCCTGGTTTCAGGGCAGGCTTATCCCCTGGCTGGAAGGCAGCTATTTGAAGCTGCTGCACTTAACCCTCAAGGGAAAAAACTCCATATGGAGCCTGGCGGCAGTTATCGCCCTGCTCTTTTTCTCCATAGCTTTTTACGGACTGCGCCACGGCGAAGTCCAGTTCTTTCCGGTCAACGAACCCAGGTTTATCAATGTTTTCGCTGAACTGCCAATCGGCAGCGATATCGAGTCCAGCAACGAGTTCATGCTCGGGTTGGAGGACAAGATCTACCAGGTGCTGCAGCCGGAAATGCCTTACATCGAGTCGTTCCTGACCACGGTGGGCAAGGGGGTGGGCGGCGAGAACGAAACGTCCGTCGGCAATACTCCGCAAAAGGGGATGGTCACCATTACTTTTGTGGACTATAAGTACCGGGACGGGTTGAAGACCTCTTCGCTGATGAAAAAGCTCAGCCCCGCCCTGCTCGACCGCTACCCCGGGGTGCAGATCCAGCTGGTCAAGAACCAGATGGGGCCTCCCACCGGCAAGCCGGTGAACCTGGAACTCAGCGGCAAGAATTTCCCCAAGCTGCTGCAATTGGTTTCCGACGTGCAGAGCTACCTGAGCGGCAAGCGCGTCCCGGGCCTGGAAGGTTTGAAGATCGACATCAACATGAACAACCCCGAGCTGGTGATCCATATCGATCGCGACAGCGCCCGTCGTTTCGGCCTTTCCACCTCGCAGATCGCCGGCACTATCCGCACCGCCCTCTTCGGCAGGGAAGTATCCAAGTTCAAGGAGGGAGAGGACGAATACCCCATCGTGGTGCGCCTGGCCAAGGAGCACCGCGGCCAGATTGCCAGCCTGCTCAACCAGAAGATCTCATTCCGCAGCAACACCGGCGCCCTGATGCAGGTGCCCATCTCCAGCGTGACTCGTTTCCAGTACGGCACCACTTTCGGCGCGGTCAACCGCCTGAAAATGGAGCGGGTGATCACCATGTGGTCCAACATCATCGAAGGCTACAATGCCAATGCCGTAAACGCTCAGCTGCAGGGGTTGATGAAACAGTTTCCCATGCCCGAAGGGTTTTTCTACAAGTTCACCGGCGAGCAGCAGGAGCAGGCCGAAACATCGGCTTTCCTGGCCAGGGTGATGTTGATCGCCCTGGCACTGATCACCATGATCCTGGTATTGCAGTTCAACTCATTCGTTAAGCCGTTGATCATCATGATCACCGTGATTTTAAGCACCATCGGCGTCTTTGGTGGGCTGGCCGCATTCAAGATGGATTTCGTCGTCCTGATGACCGGCATCGGCATCATTTCCCTGGCCGGGGTAGTGGTCAACAATGCCATCGTGCTCGTCGATTATACCGATTTTCTCATAGCCAATACCAAAAAGCGCCTGGGCCTTGACCAAGACGACGAACTTTCTCTTCCTGATACCAAGGATTGCATCCAGCAGGCCGGACGCACTCGCCTGCGCCCGGTGCTGCTCACAGCCATCACCACCATACTCGGGCTGCTGCCCATGGCCGTTGGCCTGAATATCGATTTCGCTGCCCTGCTTGCGGATTTTAATCCGCACATTTACTTGGGAGGCGACAATGCCATTTTCTGGGGCCCCATGTCCTGGACCGTCATCTTCGGCCTGAGCTTCACAACCGTCCTCACCCTGGTGCTCGTTCCCAACATGTATTACCTTAGCCACCGTTTAAAGCTCGCTTTCAAAGCCCGTTTCAAGAAAAAATAGAATAAAAGTTGCAAGAAGGGATACGCCGTGCTAAAACTGTTGGCATGCGGCCGGGAGCAGCAGGAGGCAACCATGAGCCAGGAGAACGGATTTGAATTCGAGGACCGGTTTTTGAAGGCCTATTTTTCCGAAGGCATCGCCGTAATTCGCGTCCAGGCCGACTCTGTCGCCACCCTCACCGACCTGGCCGAGAGCGGCCGGTTTCTGAAGCTGTTCCATGAGGCCGAGGTCAACAACCAGGTCAGAGCGTTGCTGTTGATGGGCAATCCGGGCGGGTTCGCCGATGGTGAGTATGAAAAGTTCATCTGCAAGGAAGAGGCCGCCCTGGGCCAGCCGGGTCAGGCCACCCACCTCAAGACCCAGGTCATTCGCCATATCAACATCCTCAACCGCATCGTCACCCAGATGGCCGACTTCAAGAAGATTTTTGCCGTCGGCCTGCAGCAAAGCGTGGTTACCCCGTTTTTCGGTGCCAGCCTGGCTGCCGATTTCCGTTTCGCCAGCCGGGACATGTTCTTCTCGCCGGCCCACTGCCGCCACGGCCTCCATCCCACCGGCGCCCTGCCTTATTTCCTGCCGCGTTATATCGGCCAGGGCCAAGCCGCCGAAATACTCTTTAAGGGCGAGCCGCTGGATGCTGCCACCCTGCTGGACTTGGGGCTGATCACCGAGGTGTTGGCGGCCGACGATTTTGAACGCCGCTGTATCGAGGCGCTGCAGCCCTGGTGCGCGTTGCCGGGCGAGGTGATCCTTTCGAGCAAACTGCTGCTTAATCATGCCAATCGCCTGGGATTGAAGCGCTACTTCGATACCGAAGCGGCTCTTTTGCATTGATCAAAAGTTCGACGTTAGATGTTCGAAATTCGAGGTTGAAAAAACATACGAATTACGTGACGCGTATCGCGTGACGATGGAAATGAGAAGAATAAAATTCCAAATTCCAAGCACCAAATCACAAACAAGCACTAAAATCCAATGAGCGAATGACCCAAACGAAGAATAATTGCATTCATAACACCTTTGTTTAGGACATTGAAATTTGGAGCTTGGAATTTATTTGGAATTTGAGATTTGTGATTTGGAATTTGAATTGTATCGATAAATTTCCTCTTCCTAATTATTGTCGAACCTCGAATATTTCTGAAAGGTCTATTTCAATCCGGAAGGTGTGCGCGGAGTGGAAAGAATATCATAAAAGATCTCCCATTTCTTCTTCAAGCTATGGTCTGTTCCCGCTGTTTTTTCCATGTAATTCCTGATGACATCCTGGCCCAGGTTGTAGTTGATGATGTAACTGCGGTACTGTTTCCAGAAATCGACCGATTTCGCAGCCCGGGCCGGTGCCTCCAAAGCGTAGCGCTTCAGCCATTCTATCGCCTCTTCTCTTGAGATCTTGCCGTCGAGAAAACCGCGGGCGGCCTCGTTTTCTGCATAACGCAGATCGCCGAGCAGTTTTTGGACTTCGGCGTATTTTGCGGCATGGCGAGGGTCCAGGCCGGCCAGGGGGTACAATACGTCCTTTTCAAATTTCAGCCTTTCTGCAGCGGGAAAGATCAGTTCTACCCCGTAGTTGGCCGTGCCCTCGGCGATGAGCGACTGGGGGCTGAACAGGGGATAGACGGTGAATTCGATCCAGCCCCTTTCCCCGACCAGCTTCTGCTCGAGCAAGGCGTTGTAGACATGGTGCCCCGGGTAGCCCTCGTGCGCTGCCAGCCGCAGCGGGCCGCTGATGTCCATGGGCAGGTCGGTGTTCACTTCGATGACGCTGAAGGCGTTGCCCTTGTACCAGTTGTAGGCGCCCCAGGACTTGTCCTTGACATATTCAGCCTGGAAATTTTCATTTTTCGGCAGCTCGATATGGGCCAGGGTGCGGCGGCGGCATTCGGCGATGGCCGCGTCGAACACGGCCGGGAGCTTGGCGGCGGGGATAATGAAATCCTTCCTGAGCGCTGCGATCCTGTCGGTGAGGTCGCCGCTCCCGGGCAATGCCGCTTCCAGAGCCGCGATCGTTTTTTCGAATTCCTGCCTTGGATGTACCGGGGCCACGGCGTCATAGAATAATTTCGATTCCTGGTCAAACCCGAAATTTATCCCGGACAGCACGTCTATCTCCGCTTTCAAGGCGATCATCTGCTTGGCGAGGAATTCGCACCTGAGTTTTTCCAGGGCCGAAAGTTCACTGCGGGCGGCTGCGTCCAGGTTTTTCAGAATAGTGTCGGCTTTTTTACTTAGGTCGGCCGCTGGGAAGCCCCGGCGCAAGACACTGTCATCGTGCTTCACGACCCATGCTTCTGGCCCGTAATAGGCGTCAATATAGCCCGGAGCATACGCCCCCAATACCAACGCCAGTTTTACGTAATCCTCGGCTAACCGATCCAAAGGTTTGTTTTCCTTTGCAAAGCAAGCGGCCGCGCTCAGGAAAGCGGCCAAAATGAGAACAATAAACAGTGATTTTTTCATTACCCACCTTCAGCGCGGGATTGGTTTTTATTCATATTGCCATTCTAAAAGAAAACATGCGAAACCGCAAATTCTGATTAAAGACGTAAAAGTTAATCTTTTATCCCTTCAACGCTTCAACAATTGAACAGAAAATCTCAATGTTCGATGGGGCCGGTATAAACGGCCTCGAAATCGCGGCCGCGGATGCGCTGCAGCTCGTGCAGGTCGTCGTCGTCCCAGTGGCTGTCGGGGGCGCCGCTGAGGTACCAGTCGGAGCCGTTGTCGGCGACGATCATGCCGTATTTTTTCAGGGCGCGCAGGATCCTCTGGTTGACCGCGGCAAAGCCGGAAATATCCACTCCGGCTTTCAGGCGCAGCCGCAGCCCCATGGGCGGCCGGGCGAGGTCGTTGCTGGAGGAGGCGAAATGGCGGGCCGGATAGATGAAGCCGCGCTGGGTCCTGGCCACGGTGAAGCGCAGGGCATGGCTGATCTCGCCCTGCTGCACCTCCAGGTAGCGCACCAGGCCGGGGAAGACGGGCAGTCCGGCCGCGTCGGCCGAGGTCCAGTACTTGGGGCGCACGGCGTTGGATGCGAGGTCCCACTTGGCTCCGCTTTCGGCTTTCCAGCCGCCCGGGATCTTGAACGCCCGGTACAACTCGTACAGCATGCGCCGGTCGCGGTCGATGACGATCACGTGGCGGTCGCCGTCGGAATCATCGCCGCCCTCGATCGGGGCGTCGTCGGGGATGGGGAACGGGCCGGGGTCGCTTTCGTCGCCGTAGGCGGTGTAGGTGATGGCTGCCGGCGGCTGGCCGCCGCCTACGACCGCGTAGGGAATGCCGATGGGCGCTCCCTCCCACACCGTGCCGAAATCGGCATGCAATTCGCCGCTGGCGCCGATCGAGGCGATAAACGCGGCCGAGTCGGGATGGACGGCGGCGGCGGAGATATCGGTGTTCCAGGGATTGTCGGCAGGAAAAATCGCAATGTCCACGGCCAAAGGATCGACCGTGTCGGGAGGGTCATCGGTTTGCGGTTCAGTGTTTCGGCAATTGGGAAACGTCAGCAGCAGGACGGCCAGCAGGAGTAGGAGCGCCGGGAGTTTCAAACAGGTTGGTTGCATAGAGGTATTATATATAATAGGGAAGAGAGAGGGTAGAGGGTGGGAAGAGAAAAAAAGAACAATGCCGCTATCGAAGATTGTCTATTTTATTGTCATGCCTTTAAGATATACGCTTCGGGCGCGCTTTCAGTAGTAGATATCCAGGGCGCCTTTGGTCAAAATGAAACCGATCGGCGCCGGTTTTTTGCCGTTCAGGTTGAACATTCCGGATGAGGTTTCTGAAAGGTTGGCGGACAATTCTTCAGTCGTGAACTTTTCAATGAAAGTTTTGATGCTTTGATACATGACCGGGGCCAGCAGGGTGCTGAAAAACTCGGGAAAGGCATAGCCAAGATGGACCACGGATTTGATCACTTCCAATTTTACTTGGCCGAGGACCACGCGGGGAAGCAATACGATCTCGAAATGTAATTCGCGGTAGGGGAAATTGGTAACGATTTCCCTGCCCTTGACGCTGATGCGGATGCCAGCGGGCTCGACCTTGGCCAGTGTCTCCGAGATAAGGAAATTTCTGTTCTGGCGGTACACTTGCGCCGCCAGCCCGTTGTCCTTGTCCTGCAGATTGTTTTGCAGGATTGCTTCGCTCATTTTCAACCAGTACAGGTTCCTGGTCCGTGAATCGAGGACCGAGTTCCCGGCGGGCGCCGTTTTACCGGGATCGCTGGTCAGGATGGCCCGGTAGCATTCACTGCCGAAAATGACTTGGGGCGGTTGGCGTTCTTCCGAGTATAGAACGTAGGACGAAGCCAGCGGGCCGAATTCCAGTGATTGCCATTTCTTGACCGGGCGATTGTCTTTGAGCACGACCAGTTGCAATTTTCGCAGATTTTGGTCCTGCAGATTGGTCATTTGGATGCTGGCCGAGAGTTTTTCCCCGTCCAGGCGCCATGGTTTGAAATCAATGACCGCCAAGGCCCCGGCCGGTGAATTGGCGTTGTTGGAAATTTGCCCGGTATTGCGCGACCAATTGTTGTTGGAAATGCGCTCGTTTCGGGGTCGTTCGATATAGGCGCTTACCAGGAACTCCCCGGTCGGGACCTGGGCAGCCGTCAGTTCGCTCGTGAAACGTTTTTTTTCGTTGGGGCCTGGCAGATCATCCTGACTGATGTTCACAGTTGCCAGTACCACCTGGTCGTCATTATTAACAAAAAGCAGGCGGGAGTCGCTGTTGCTGTATCCCGAGCCGATATTGGCTACATCGGCCTCCAGGTCGAAGATTGCTTCGAATTGGTCTCCCTCGCGCTTCCAGCGCTTGCCGATGGAGAAAATGCTGACGATCAGGTCGGGATTTCCGGCGGGATGCAGCTTTTTTTCATCGATCTTGCGCGTTGCCTGGTTGTTGCTGACCCGGCATTCCCTGAGCGTCGTCGCCACCTGGAAAACATACGTGGTTTTGCGGCCGTGCAGGAATGAATCGTTGACGCTGTAGGTCCAGCGGCTGCCCGGGGCCATAAGAATGTCCCTGGTGCTGGCGCTCTGGATCACCTCGCCGTTTTTTTTTCAATATCAGATACAAGGAGGTTCCGGGAGGCACGGCCGCGGAGCCGACGTTTTCCAGGGTGGCTTCCAGCTTGACCGTGTCCATGGGAAACTCGACCTGCAGGTCACCCAGCAGGGTGCTGACCAGGGTGGCGGTCAGGGAGGTTACCGCCACGTCAGGACAATTGAGCTCTGTGACCTGTTGTTCCCGGCTGGTGGTGTTTTTGACTTCTTTTTGCTGAGACGGCAATGTCAAGGATGCGGCAACGAGAAGAGCAAGGAAAGCGCAGGGCAAATTCATTTTGATCATTGGTCTCTACTCTCCATTGCTATTCATTATATATTGAAATGCAAGCTTTTGTCACCTATCAGGAAAATCCTGACATTCTTCCGCCGCGCA
>SPCN01000053.1 GCA_004525465.1 Chrysiogenales bacterium
AACTGTTGTCTTTCCCGCCTGCAGCATGCCGCTGCCGCCGCTGAATGGGGTGCGCGCGGTGTTTTCATCTATCCCGGTCTCATGGTCGGAAAGCTCATTGAAAAGGTTCACGGCCATATGGGACAGCACCACTCCGGCCAGAAGCAGCAGGGAATGGCCGAGATGACCGAAGCCATGCCAGTGCGCCGTGGCGATACCGACCAGGGTCAAGGCCACCGACAGGATCAAAAAAGGAGCTCGTATCTGCTGGATCCAGACGGTGAAGCGATTGTCTTGCGGCAGGGGAACCTCCTCGCTGTGGGCGGCGGTTTCTCGATTTTAAAGCAAGTCGGCAAATTTTGCAATGCGGCCCAGCGGTTTTTTAGGGATTTGCCGGAGAACACGGCAAGTGGCCAGGCGCCAACCGTTGCGGCAAAGAGCGCTTTCTGCTACCATTTAACCATGATGCGCCAAATCGCACAATTCTTCACTGCCAAAGGGTCCGACCATGGTCGCTAAAGCCCTGGTTTGCCTGTTCATTCTGCTCCAACCCGGGCCGATCCTGGTCGACAAGATCGCCGCCACGGTCAACGAGGAGATCATCACCATCCACGATATCGAGCGGGCCATTGCCTTTTTCCCCCTGCTCAGGCAAAACAAGGAATCGGAAGAGAATTTCTATTTCCGTATCCTGAGCGACTTGATCACTTACAAAACGATTGCCCTCGAATTCGGCGATGAATTCAACCTTAGTGAAGAGGATTTCGAAATGGTGCAAAGGCAGATCCTGCAAAAGGCCGGATCCCTGGAAAAATTACTGGCCATGCTGAACGATTTTGCCATGAACTGGAGCGATTTTGAAGAATTCATCAGGGAAAAAGTCCTTTACGAAAAAGTGCTCAGGGAAAAATTCCAGATTGAGATCACGATACCTTTCAATGAGATTGAGGAGTTTTTCAATCACGAGTACCTGCCCTCGCAGAAGCAGCTCGGCCTTGAACCGCGGATCCTGGTCGAAATGGCTCCGGGAATCGAAAAATACCTGCGCAAACTGCGAACGGAAGAGCAGCTCTCTGCCTGGCTGAACGATATTCGCTCCTCTTACAAGATCGAGACCAAGCTAAGGAGTCCCCAATGAACCTTTTTGATAAGAGCAAGGGAGCCCCTCGTTTCATCGATAGCCTGCAGACCGGCGAAAATGTGAGCTGGTTTTACCGCGTCCAGGAAATCGTCAAAAAAAAGACCAAGAACGGCGACGATTTTCTCGACCTGACCCTAATGGACAAGACCGGACGCCTGCCGGCCAAGGTCTGGAGCAACGTCGGGGAATATCACAAATTGCTCCGGGCCGGGGACATCTACAAGATCAGCGGTGAAATCAGGGACTACCGGGGGAAAAAACAGATCACTGTCAGCCATTTGCGCGCCCTTGTTTCCGGAGACCCCGGCTTCGATCCCGGCGATTTCAATGAAACCCCGCCTTTTGACAGCGAGGCGCTTCTGGCTGAAGCCTTTACTTTGCTGGATGGCAACCTCAGCGATCCCCACTTGCGCAGACTAGGCGAATTGTTCAAAGAAGAATACGGACCGGTCTTCAGTCAGGCCTACGGTGCCCAAAAAATTCATCACGCCTTTGCCGGAGGCCTGCTGCAGCACACCCATTCGCTGCTGAAGATGATCCTGGCTATTGCCCCCCACTACGATCTGGACAAGGAATTGCTGCTCATAGGCGCCCTGTTTCACGATATCGGTAAAACCGCCGAATTCAAGACCCAACCGGCACTGGAGACAACCCTGGCCGGCGGACTGCTCGGCCACCTGGTCATCAGCCTGAAGATTTTTCTAGAAATGAAGAACAAGGTCACCGATTTCCCGGAAGCCCTCAGCATCCGTATCCAGCACCTGATAGTCTCCCACCACGGCCAAAAGGAATATGGCTCACCCGAAGTTCCAAAAACAAAAGAAGCATATCTTCTGCACCTGCTTGATCTGCTGGACTCGCGCCTTAACATTTTCAGCGAACAACTCAAGAACGGCGAAGCCCAAAAACTCTTTTCAGATTTCAACCAGGCATTGGGAACCCGGATACTTTTAAACAAATGAACCAGCCACCGCCACGCTGCCCGGCCTGCGGCTCCAGCGCCACCCTGCCGTTCGAAAACAAAGAGACTTCCTCCGCTGACGAATCTTTTGCCGAGATTATGCTCACTGTATTCATTTTTTTCCTGTCCCTTTTCCTTGTCTTTTTGCTTTTCCTGCTGAGCCGCGCCAGCCTCCCGTTCACCATGATCATGATCCTGGCGGGTTTTTTGTTTTGGCGCCGTAAAAAGGAAAAGCACCGGGAAGCGAAAAGACCGGAGCACACCTTTGTATGTTTGGATTGCAGCCGGAATTTCAGGGCGTGATCAAAAAAAACGGGTGCTTTCCTTGTAGGAAACTTCACCCCTCAGCACCCGGTTGAAAACCTTCTGGGCGATGGTCTGGTTCCCGCCCTCGGAGATTTTTTTGTCCAGGTGGGCCAGGTTGCTTTTCTGGAAATGGGCCCGATCCTTGTTTTCCATGGTGAAGATCTCGTAGAAAATTTCATCATGGCTGCTGCCGCTGGACTGGCATTCCGCACAGCCCTTTTCCTGAAAAATCTTGTAGTCGATGGTCAATTTCTTGTTTTTAAAGAGTTCGCGGGCTGATTGCGGATGAGCTGTTTTGCAGTGCGGGCAAAGAATTTTCACCTGGCGCTGAAATATCACCAGGCGCAGGTTCTCAACCAGAAAGGACGGCGGGACTTCGTTTTCAACTTGCATTTTTTCAAAAATTTCCTCATAGGAAAAACCCTGCAATTCGATGAAAAGCTTGCCCATTTCCACGAAATTCAGAAACTGGCGATTGTAGCTTTTCTGAAAGTAATCAAACAAGAACATGGAATCGGGTTTGTAAAAAAGCAGGTTCTTGTACACGGCGTCGCTGACATCGCCGCCCTGGTTTTCGATCTGAAAGAAGCGCTCGTTGCGCAGCACCACGGCGCTTTCCACAGTGGCGAGCCGTTCGCCGCTCAGCGTATTCATAAGTGCATAAAGGCTTTCATTGGCTTTGTTGTAGGCCGGCCCCGCCACGATGAACAAGCCGTTTGGTTTTTGCAAGACAGACTGGATCCGCTCCACTTCGTCGCGCTCAAGATTCAACTCTGCGATCTTTTTGGCAAAATCCTTCAGGTTGTTGAATTTAAAACGGATGTTTTCCTGGTCGCCGCCTGAATAGTAGAGCACCTTGATTTTTAAATGGCTGAATTTTTTGCTCAGGTTCAGCCAGGATTCCTGTGGTGTATGTTTTTCCTCGCGCTTGAACCCGCAGATTTCCTTTATCTTTTTAAAAAATTCCCTCGGGTCATCGATGGGCTGATCGAAGCGGGAGAGAGATTCTCCGTTGCGAAAGAAAATAGCGAGTTGGCCGGATTTGAATTCAAAAAAAACATCGGAAACCTTGGCTTGAACCGCCGATTTGACCAGCGAATTCAAAATGCGGATATATTTGGTGCTTTCCAGCGAAGTATAAATCTTGATATCCTTTTCAGTATTTTTCAGGTTTTTCAGCAGGTTTTCAATTTCTTCTTTCTGGGCCAGGTAGGGGATCAATTTATATTTTTGCAGTTCTCCCTGATTTTTTAATTTTGGGAGATCATTGACTGAATAAAAAGCGAAACGCAGCACCTGCCCGCCGGCGATCTCCTGGATCTCAATGGGCACGATCTTCTGATCCAGACAGAATTCCTTGCCGATCTGGAATATCAATCCCGTGTCCACGGTGATGTTTTTCAAGTCGATCTTCTCGATGCTATTCTGGTTGAGCAGGTAAAGCTGAAGCTCGTCCGGGGTGATCAGCGACATCATGATCAGGACTTCCCCCAGCTTTTTGTTGACGATGCGCTGCTTGTCCAACGCCGTGCCCAACTGCTCGATGGAGATTTTGCCGGCCTTGACCAATATTTCTCCGATCTTCAAGTATATGGAATCACGGGCTGCCTTGTTTTCGGCCAGCATCTCCTTGGGACAATGCTTCACATACGTTTTTTTGTAATCTTCTGAAGCGTTGCAAAAACACTTCAGACAGAAAGGACATATTTTTGTCGGGGTGGAATGGCTGCAGTCGGTGGCCGCAACCGCGTCAAATTCGGTCGTGCAATGCCAGCACTTGATGATGTACGATTTGGTCATAACCGTTACCTTATCTCAATATTCATCCATTTTACAGCATTTATAACAAAGCGGAATAAAAAAATCAATAGTTTCGCTCCATCAGGTAATTCCTGACCAGCATACAGGATCAAGAAAATCATAAAATCTGTTGGTAAAAAGATGCCATTTATGATATATTTTAAAAATTGGAGGCCGAAGATGATCAGCAAAAAACTCGAGACCGCGTTGAACAAACAGATCAATGAGGAGATCTTTTCCGCATATCTGTATCTGTCAATGGCTGCATATTTCCTGTCACTGAACCTGGACGGTTTTGCCGCCTGGATGAAGAACCAGGCCCAGGAAGAGATGTCCCACGCCATGAAATTTTTCAATTTCCTGGACGAAATGGGCGGCCGCGTATCACTGTTGGCCGTCAAGGAACCGGAAAAAAATTGGAAATCTCCCTTGGCGGCTTTCACGGCCGTGTCCCGGCATGAGCAGTATATCACCAGCTGCATCAACGAACTCTACCGTTTGGCCGGCAGCGAAAAGAACAATCCCACCCAGATCATGCTGCAATGGTTTATCAAGGAGCAGGTTGAGGAGGAATCCACCGCGACCAAAATTGTTTTCAAGTTGACCCAGATCAAGGACAGCGTCAACGGAATGTGGATACTGGACAAGCAACTGGGGGCACGCGGGACCGGCGCCTGATTTTTCCGGATATTTCCCCCAGTTCATGCGGCGAGTTGTTCAAAACGTCTTTTTTTTGCTAGAATTCAATCTTGCATAAATTTTACAATCCAGACCAGGGAGGCAACTGCGATGGATGAAAAGGTTTTTGATGTGACCATGATCTACATCCAGAACACGTCAGCCGGAAACTACAGTTTGGAATTCTATTGCCGCAATAAAAACATCAAACTCAATTTCAGCAATGTCGAGGGGATCGAATTAATTGCCAAGATCCCCCTGGAACTAAAAAGTTCTTTCATGCAGTTGGCTGAACACCTGCCCAAGGTCTGGAACATGAAGCTGGGCTACCCCACGAATTTCAAGATTAGATACAGCGGCAGGATCACCATTGAGTCCATGTGAGCGCAATTTTGCCTGACCAGACCCGGCCATGATCGCTGAAGAAACCTTAAAGAAAATAAAAAGGATCGAGATCATCTCCCGCAAAGCGGCCCGTGATGTCTTTGCCGGGGAATACCATTCGGCCTTCAAAGGCCGGGGCATGGAATTTTCGCAGGTCCGCGAATACCAGCAGGGCGACGATTCACGTTTTATCGACTGGAACGTTTCCTCACGTCTGGGCCGACTTTATGTCAAGCAATTTGTAGAAGAAAGAGAGCTGACCATCATCCTGGCCCTCGACCTTTCCGCATCGCTGCAATTCGTCTCAAGTTCCAAAAGCAAAAATGAGATCGCCGCCGAATTGTCGGCGCTGATCGCTTTCACAGCCATGCTCAACAACGATAAGGTTGGGCTACTGCTATTCAGCGATCGCATCGAATTGTACATTCCGCCGCAAAAAGGCCGCACCCATCTGCTGCGCCTCATCCGTGACATCATAGAATTCAAGCCATTGGGTCGGGAGACCTCGATCAGCAACGCCTTGGTTTACCTGACTTCGCTGATCAAAAAAAAGGCGGTTTTATTTTTGATCTCCGACTTCCTGGACGACCGCTTCGACACGGCGTTGAAAATCGCCGGCCGCAAGCATGACCTGATCGCCATCAATATTTCCGACCGCCACGAACGGGAACTCCCGCAACAAGGCCATTTTCACTTGCGGGATCTTGAGAGCGGCCAGGATTTCAGCGCCGATTTCTCCAACAACGCTTTACGCCGGGAATTTGCAAAAATCCGCAACGAAAAGGATCTTGCTTTGAGCGAACTATTCCGCAAGAACGGAATCGACTTCCTGACCATCCGTTCGGACCGGGAATACGAAAAGCCCCTTTTCGATCTTTTTTTAAGGCGCAAGAAAAAATTCGCCCGATGAAACCCCGGCCATTCATACTGCTGCTCTTACTCCTGCCGCTGACCGCGGTTCCGGCCCAGGTGACCATGTCGGCCTCCAGTCAAACCGCCACCATTGCCGAGCACATCGATTTACGGCTGGTTGTCCGCACCGACAGCGCCATCGACAGCATTGATATAAAGGTCACGGACGGCGCTTATGAAATCATCGGCCGCAGCAAGCGGCCAACGCTCAAAGCTCCCGGCGTCAACACTTTTGAAGAAATCATCACCATCGCTTTTTTCAAGACCGGTGAGTTCAATGTCGGCCCCTTCACCGTCGAACTACTGCCGCAGCAGGGTGCCCCGGACCATGAACAAACCGGCCAGCTGACCATCCGCATCCGTTCCCTGTTGACCGAGAGCGACCGCGACATCAAACCCCTGAAAGAACTGCTGGTAATGCGCGGCAATCCCAGGCACCTGCTCAAGTACGCTGCCGGTTTCATGATGCTCCTCCTGCTGGGGGCCTCGCTTTGGTTTTTGTTGAAAAAAATGAAACAAAAGCGGTTGCCGGAGACCGCTCCCTTGCTGCCGCCTGAAATCGAACTGGAGATGAGCATACGGGAACTGCGCCAAAAAAACCTGCCACAGCTGGGTGAATTCCGGCAATTTTTCATCTCCCTGAGCGACATGATCAAGCATTTCATCGAGCGCGCCTACGAATTCAACGCCGCCGATTTCACCACGGTCGAAACCGTTGAGCATTTAAAAAACAGCGAAAAGGATGGGGAGATACTAGTCCACATGGAAACCATGTTCCTGCAGGCCGACCTGGTGAAGTTCGCCCGACAGGTCCCGGAAAAGGAAACCGTGGACGTGGTTTTTCAAATGATCGCCGCTTTGATCGAAAAGCACAAAAACCGTCGTGAAACGGCAATGGCGGAGGCCCATGTTCAAACTGGCCGCTAGCATCCACCTGCTGCTTTTGCTGCTGCTGCCTGGACTTGTCTGGTGGAACCGTTTCCTGGCCCGCAAAGGTCAACGCCACATCTGGTTCGCATCGCAAAAACTATTTTCCGCCGCCGCCCCGACTTTGAAAACAACATTGATCCGCAATCTCAACCGCCTGAAAATGGCGGCCCTGCTCTGCTTTATCGTGGCCCTGGCCCGGCCGCAGTTGCTCAATACCTTTCAGATCGAGGAACAAAAGGGCATGGATATCCTCCTGACCCTGGACATCTCGGGATCAATGGCCGCCATGGACTTCAAGCCAAAAAACCGGCTGGAAGTAGCCAAGGAAGTGATCGCTTCCTTCATCGAGAAGCGTAGCAGCGACCGCTTGGGGCTGGTCATTTTCGCCGCCAGCTCCTACACCAAGTGCCCGCTGACCGTGGACTACAGCATCTTGAAATTCTACCTGCAGGAAACCGATCTAGGTGAACTTGAGGATGGAACGGCCCTGGGCATGGCCCTGGCCACCTCCGTCAACCGCATCCAGCATTCCGCGGCCAAGACCAAGATCATCATCCTGCTCACCGACGGCGTGAACAACCGCGGCGAGATCGACCCGCGCGACGCGGCCAAGATGGCCCGCAACTTCAACGTCAAGGTCTACACCATCGGCGTCGGCACCCGCGGCCAAGCGCCCTATCCGGTCCTCGATTCCTTCGGCCGCCAGCAGCACGTCATGGTCAGCGTGGAGATCGACGAACTTCTGCTGCAGGAGATCGCCAAAACCACCGGCGGCCTCTACTTCCGGGCCACGGACCCCGATTCGCTGCGCAATATTTTCAGCGAGATCGACCGCTGGGAAAAAACCAAGCTCAAGACGAAAAACTATTACGAGACCACAGAGCTGTTCCCCTATTTCATCGCCCTGGGACTGTTCATGCTTCTGCTGGTCGAAACCGCCCGCCGCTCCTTTTTACGCACTCTGCCTTGAATGGAATCTTTTCATAAAAACAGTTAATGAAATGCCGCCTCAAGGTGGCGGCGTTTTCTTGACAGCCGGGCCGTGTTTCTGCTACATTACGTTCTTTTTATATTAAGGAGCCGCCCATGCTTCCCATGGTTTTTCTGGCAGTCGTCGCCGCTTTTTCCCTGGCTTATGTGTTTTACGGCCGTTTCCTGCAGAAAAAATTCGACCTGGACGACAGCCGGCCCACGCCAGCCCACAGCGATTACGACGGCGTGGACCGCGTGCCGACCCACAAGGCAGTCCTGCTCGGCCATCATTTCTCATCGATCTCAGGCGCCGGGCCGATCGTCGGACCGATCGTCGCAGCCACTGCTTTCGGCTGGGGACCTACCCTGCTCTGGGTGGTGCTGGGAGCCATTTTCATCGGCGGCGTTCATGACTTCTCGGCGCTGATCGCATCGGTCCGTCACCAGGGACGCTCCATCGCCACGATTGCCAGGGAAACCATGAGCCCCCTGGCGTACAAGTTGATGCTGGTTTTTATCTGGCTGGCACTGGTCTATGTGCTGGTGGTGTTCACCGATCTTACCTCGGCCACCTTCACGGCCAACGGCGGTGTTGCTTCCTCCTCCCTGCTGTTCATATTGCTGGCCATCGCCTTCGGAATATCCATCTATCGCCTGAAATTTTCGATCCTGCGCGCCTCATTGCTTTTCGTCCCCCTGGTTTTCCTGGCCGTCTGGGCCGGCCAGCAGATTCCCCTGCCAGCCTCATCCCTGCCGCTGCTTGTGGGTGGCGACCCGGCCAACACCTGGGACATCATCCTGATCCTTTACTGTTTTATTGCCTCCACCACTCCGGTCTGGATCTTGCTGCAACCGCGCGATTATCTCTCATCTTATCTTCTCTACGCATCGGTTGCCGGCGGTTTCATCGGCATCCTGTTCGGCGGCCTGGCCATCCATTTCCCGGCCTTGACAGCCTGGACCAATCCCCAGCTGGGTTCACTTTTCCCGATCCTGTTCATCACCGTGGCCTGCGGTTCCTGTTCGGGATTTCACGCCGTAGTCGCTTCCGGCACCTCGTCCAAACAGCTGAACCGGGAATCGGACGCCCGCTTGATAGGCTACGGCGCCATGCTCATCGAGGGGCTTGTGGCCGTTATGGCCCTGGTCACGGTTATGGTGCTGGCCCGGAACGATCTCCTGCTCAAACAGGCGCCGCTGACCATCTTCGGCCGGGGCATGGGCAAGTTCCTGGCCGTGCTGGGACTGCCGGAACAACTCGGCTATTCCTTCGGACTGCTTGCCCTTTCCACTTTTATCCTGACCACCCTGGATACCTGCACCCGCTTGGGCCGCTATATTTTCGAGGAATTTTTCAATATCAGGGGAACACGGCGACGCTACATTCCCACTCTGGCCACCCTGGCCCTGCCTGCGCTATTCGTCCTGATCAACTTGAAGGACGCCCAGGGCAACACCATCCCGGCCTGGAAAGCGATTTGGCCGGTGTTCGGCGCCTCCAACCAGTTGCTGGCGGCCCTGACCCTTCTAGTCATCACCCTTTGGGTCAGAAAAATGGGCAAAAAATTCATATTCACACTATTGCCCATGCTTTTCATGATCACCATGACCCTTTGGTCCCTGCTGCTGCTGATCCGCCTGTATCGTTTTTCGGCCATCGGCCTGATCGCCATGGTGCTCACACTCTTGGCCGTATTGCTGATCGTGGAAGCATTTCGCAGCCTGAGAAGGCCGAAACCTTAAAGTAGCCGGCACTCAATAAATTTCTATTTTTAAAAGCCGGCACTCGATCGGGCCGTTGAACAACACGAAACGCCGTGAAGGCTTCAGGCCGATGGCACCGATCAGATCCAGGTTGCCGCAAAGGACATAGGCGGTCGAACCCTGGCAGCGTGTTTTTAAAAAATCTCCAAATTCCTTGTACAGGAAACGGGTCTCTTCCAATTCGCCGACGCGGATGCCGTAGGGCGGGTTGCAGATGATCGTGGCGCCGCTGATCCCCGGCAGGTCACGGAAATCCTTGCGTTCCAGGGGCACGCCGCGGCTTCCCGGTATCTCGCGCAGGTTGCGCCGGGCGGCATCGATAGCCTGGCGGTCTGAATCGCTGCCGCTGATCAAGCTCTCGGGCATCTCCCGGCGCGAGGCGTTACTTTCCCGGCGCACCTCTTCCCAGACCCGGGGATCGAAATCGGGCATGGACTCAAAGCCGAATTTCTCTTTTTTAAAAGCCGCGGGGATGCGGCAAAATTGCATGAAGGCCTCGGCCAGGATGGTGCCCGAACCGCACATGGGGTCGACCAGGGGCCGTTCCCCCTGCCAGCCGCTCAAACGCACCAAGGCCGCGGCCAGTGTTTCCTGCAGCGGCGCCGGCACCGACTGCAGGCGATAACCGCGGCGGTGCAGCGAGCCGCCTGCCGTGTCCAAACTAATGACCGCCTGGTCCTGGCTGATGACCAGGTTGATCCACACGTCGGGATGCTCGGTGTCCACGTCGGGGCGGCGGCCGATACGCTCACGGAAATGATCGGCGATGGCGTCCTTCAGCCGCAAGGCGGCAAAGTGGGCGTGATTGATGCGGCTCCCGCGAACGTTGGCGAACACGGCAAAGGTTTTTTCCGCTGTAAGCAGCGCTTGCCACTCGAGGGCGCGTGCCACTTCGTAAAGCGCCTGATCGGAAAGACAGGGAAAAACGGCCAAGGGAGCCAACACCCGCGAGACCAGGCGCGAGCAATAATTGATCCGGTACAACCCGGCCGCATCGCAGCGAAAATGCAGGCCGCCACCGCTTAATTCAACATCCAGGGCCCCCAATTCTGCCAATTCGGCTGCGGCCAATTCCTCAAGACCACGGCCGGCCTGGGCGAAAAACCGGCGATCATTTTGATAGGCAAACATTTGCTTGTTTGGTTTTATGAGAAACCTGCGGCGAGATCAATCTCCAACCTGCATCTTAAGAAAGGCCAGGACTTTAACCGGATCGTGCCCCTTGTCTTTTTCCAGGACTCCCGTGGACTGCGTGCAGAGCAAATGTCCCTGCTTGTCCAAAACAGCCAGGGCCGGATAACCGAAATCCTTGATCCGGTAGAGGTCAACCAGGTCGCGGTTCAACGGCTGCCCGGGCTTTTCGCCGACATCTACCAACAGCAGGATGTAGCGCTCGGCCAG
>SPCN01000242.1 GCA_004525465.1 Chrysiogenales bacterium
AAAGGGGGCGCCGCCGCCGCCCGGGGTAACGGAGTATTTTCCGCCGTCGTAGGCGATGGAAGAGGAACCGCTGCCGTAGACGTTGAAATCGTAGGTGCGCGGCCGGGCGAACTCCTTGAAACCCTTGTAGGTACCGACGGCGATGAAAGGCTGGATGTAGGCCTGCAGGCTGAGTCGGGGCGAGAAGATCCAGTTCAAGCGCAGCGAACAGGCCAGGGTCTTCTGGTCCAGGTCGGCAAAGATATAGCGGACACCATAGGTGCTCGTCATCAAAGGGTCGTCGACACGGGTCACCCACTGCGAGTTGTTGCGCTGGCGCTCGTAGCTGGGCGACACCGAGAGCGAGAGGTTGGCGCGCGGTTTCCAGCGCAGGGTCAGCACTCCCTGATGGGTGGTGCGCCCCCAGTCGGAAAGCAGGTGATAGCCGCCGAAGCTCAGCACCAGGGGACGGCGGCCGTCGCTATACACTCCCCAGTCGTACCAGTTGTAATTTTGCAGGCGCATCAGCGGCCCGCCGCGCGTCCGCGTCTGGTCCCACGAGCCTGGATTGTGGCTCATCTGGAAATAGAATTCCCAGAAATTCGTAAAGGTGACATTGCTGATGGCGATCAGCCGCTGCTCGCCGACAAGGTCGCCGCTGAAATTGTAATTGCGCTGGGTGAAGAGCAGCAGGTTCCAGTTCTTGACGGCCCACCATTTCTTGTAGGATCGGTAGCCGACCATGACGTGGCCGTTGACCACGTCGCCGTCCCACTGGAAACCCAGGTCGCGGGAGTCGAACCCCGGCGAGATGATGCCCAGGGCGGCGTTGAACATGATGTTGCCCTTCTGCTTGTTGAGGGTGAAGCGGCCGGCCCAGCCGTTCAGCGCCGTGGCCTCGGGATCAAAAAGGACATGGTCGGCATCGGGCCGTTGAAAATAGTGGGGGAACGACTGCTGCAGGGAGGCGATGCTCTCCCGCGCGCCCTGCACCGAAGTGAGGCCGAGCCAGCCCGTCGCCACCCACACCCGCTCCTTGTCCAAAAAGGTCCAGCCGTCAACTCCCAGCGAAAAGGCCTTGCCGGGGATTGCTTCGGCCAGTGAGTCGCTCTGGAAGCTCCTCAGCACCGAGGTGGCGATGAAACCCAGCCCCTGCTGCCCCTGGTGAATTTCCTTCTGGGCGCGCAGCACCGAATAGTTCGTGAACGGCTCCACTTCCTGGCGTGAGCGCAGGCCTTCCTGGTCCACGCGGGCGTATTCCCTCTCGGTCAGGGCGCTCAGCAGTCCCAGGCTCCAGCCGCGGCCGATCTTGCCGCTGAGTTTCGCCGCACCGATGATGGTGGACCATTCCGGGATGTCGGCATAACCGTCGCCTGCGGCAGAGCCCTGCGGCGAGCGGCCGATGCGGCGGCTGTAAAAGAACTGCGGATCGCCCCAGTCGGCGCCGATGCGGTCGCCGGCCCCGCCTTCGCCGAACCTGAAAATGGGGGCGCCCTCGAGAAAGAGGGGGCGTTTTTCCGAATAATAACTTTCGGCGGCGCTGAGGTTGATCACGGCCGGATCGACTTCCACCTGGCCGAAATCGGGGTTGAGCGAGAGATCGAGGGTCAGGCTGTTGCTCAGTCCCAGCTTCAGGTCCAGTCCGCCGTTCACCGTATATTCCTCGCCACTGCGGAAAGGGTTCCCCTCCTCGGGACGCAGAAAATTGGCCTTGCTCGCCGCGTAGGGGGTGAACTCGACGAGCTTTTTCGGCTCGATGTCCTTTATCCCCTCCAGGCGGGCGAAGCGCGACACGAAGCCGCTCTCGGTCTTGGAATTCCAGGAAAACGAGGTGATCTCGTTCTTTCTCTTGATGTAGCGCCGGAAGTTGACTCCCCAGGTATAATCATCACCCGCCTGCCTTTTGAAGCGCAGCTGGTCGAAGGGAATCTTCATCTCAGCAGTCCAGCCCCGCTCGTCGCGCCGGGCCCGCCCCTGCCAATGGCCGTCCCAGGAGACGTCATCCCACTCATCATTGTACAGGCTCCAGTCGGCAAGGGACCCCGAGGGGTTGATGGCGAACTTGAAGCCGCTGCGCTTGTCGTTGTAGGGATCGACATAGAAGATGAAGTAGTCGGCCTCGACGAAATCGTCCCGGCGCGCCAGCAGACTGATGATCTTCCCCGGCTCCGAGTCGTGCATGCGGGCCGCCACGTAGATGGCCTCGTCGTCGTAAGCCAGCCAGACCTCGGTCTTTTCGGTTGCGGGCTTGCCGTCATCGGGATCGTTCTGGGTGAAGCCGCTGATGGCCGTCCCCTGCCAGGACTGCTCATCGAGGTGGCCGTCCAGGACCACCTTTTCGCTCAGCCGCCGGGCGGCAACGACCTTGGGCTGCCACTCTTCTTTCGGGTCGCTGCCGTTTTTCGCAGCCATGGCGCCGGCAGCTCCCAGCATTACAATTAAAAATAGAAAAATATTTTTCATAGCGCTTCCTTAGTGAATTAGACGAATTGAGGCCGGAAATGGTTCCGAACAATCCGTTTAAAAATACCTGCTTTGATCCAAAGTGAAAAGTAATAAGTGATAAGTGATTGGTATCAAGCAAAAACCGAGCTCGTTCGTGGCTCGCTTGTCTTTCCCTAAACCCTAGACCCTGTACGCTGTAACCCTGTACCCTTCTTTTATTTTTCGGCCATGATGGAAAGCTGCGCCTGCATAACCTTGTTCTTTTCCGACTTCTTGGCTTCGTACATAGCCTGGTCAGCCAGGTCCAGGAATTCCTTGACGTCCTTGATGGTCTTTTCGAATTGGCAGACGCCGGCGCTGATGGTAGTACGGATCTCGTAATTCTGATAACGCAGAACGAATTCCTCAATGTTTTTGCGGATGCGGACCGCCAGTTGGAAAGCGCCGTCGATCGCCGTTTCCGGCAAGATGATCAGAAATTCTTCGCCGCCTATCCGGCCGGCGATGTCCTGGTCGCGCAGGGAATGGGTGATCAGTTCGGCGAGACGTTTCAGATATTCATCGCCGGACTGGTGACCGAAACGGTCGTTGATCTGCTTGAAGTCGTCAATGTCGATCATGATGATGCTGAAGGCCCGGCCGCTGCGCCGGGTGATGCGGCTGTAATTCTCGAGTTCATTATGCATGAATCTCTTGTTGTACAGCCCGGTTAACGCGTCGCGGGCGGCGAAATTGAACAGCTTGGCATGGTATTCCTTCTCGATCTCATCGCTGTAGCTCAACTGCAGCACCGTGTCCCCGGCCTGGATCTTGTCACCGGCCTTCAAGGTGACCTGGCTGACGGACTCGCCGTTGACATAGGTGCCGTTGGTCGAATCGAGGTCGCGGATGCCGATCTGCTCGATACCGCTACCGCCGCGGATCACGGTTATTTCGCAATGGACCTTGCTGATCTTGCCGTCCAGGATGGTGATATCGACGGTCTGGCCGCGGCCGAGCATGGTCTGCTTTTTTTCAAGTATGAAATGTCTGCCGAAATCGGTCTCGTTGCCGCCGATGATGGTCAGCATGATTGAATGTTCCGCCTTCTGGGTACCGTGCGCCGGCGGAAACAATTTCCGATCGCAGATCGTTTTATCAAGCGGATCCATCATCTATTCATTACTCCCCGATAAAAATTAGCACACTTTTGGCAAAAATTCAATTCAGGAAATGCTTGGTCCTGATGCAGACCCCATGAAAACAGGAGAAAAGAGAAAATCGCTGCTAGCGGATGAACGTGACCTCTTCCTCCCTGGTCCTGAAATCCAGGCGCATGGTCTTGTGGATCATGTCGATATTGACAACGTGGATCTCCAGATTCTCGCTTTGTTCCAATGATATCAGCTTGGTGGTGATCTCCAGCAACTGGGAGAGGCTCAGATGCTCGTAGTCCAATTCGGCCCGGATCTTGGCGAAATTGCCGGAATCGAACTGGTCGATGCGCAGGACCTTGAAGCCGAAGCGGTCGAACATGTCATAGATCAGATGCGGATCATAGGTGTTCTTCAT
>SPCN01000215.1 GCA_004525465.1 Chrysiogenales bacterium
ACTTTCTTGTATCCTTGCGGTAAAAGATCGATTCCGTTCCGTGTTTTGAGCAACTGCCCTCCCGTTTTCCAGTATATCATACGCAAAATAAAATCAAGAATGGCTGAAAATGCAAAATCCCCCGGCAATCGGAAAGCCCAAGATGATATGGTAGTCCCGAAAAAGACGGGAGAGCCGAAGGCAACAGGCAACCCTGCCCGTCATCGCTATTTCTGCTTTTTCCGGCCATTGAGACCGGCCGCACGGCGACGATTAACCGCTTTGCCGCTGCGAACTCTCATGTTCGCAGCGAAAAAAGAATTCGGAACCACTTTAAATTCAAGAACCTTGTCCCTGGTTTCCTTGGCATTAAAAGAAATATCGGGCAATATCGTGTAGTGAGTCCCAAAATAAGAATTAAAAAGCAGGCGGAAGGTGTTGACCGGCGAAATAGAATCATAAAAAATGGACCGGTCTTTGCCCGGGAAAAAGTAAGCGTTCAGGATGCCAAATCCCATGAGATTTTTTATAAACGGACGGCGCTTTTTTTTGAATTTGGCCAGATGATTGACCGGTGACTCCGACTTGGAAGGCCCTTCATCCGACTGGATGATGATAATTGGCGATATTTTTGCATGGGCCATGATGGCATTGACCAGCTCCTCAATTCTACGGTTGAGGTAGCGGATCTGATCGACATACTTTTGTTCCACCGTGCGTTTTACAAGATCGCCCGTACGGAGAGTCTCGCCGTTCGGTCCGAAAACAAAAGGACTGTGAGGAACCAGCATATGCAGAAAGACGAATTTGGGCCCGGGCCGTTCCGATACCTGAAACAGTTCACGGAATTTATTCAGCACACTTTTACGATGGCTGTATTTGGAGAGGCCCAAGGGAGCCAGAGCCGTGATGTTGAGAAATTTTAGGGTAAAATCCTGAGCCAAATCGGATAGTTTGGCCCCAGGGTAATTGATGTCGGCGAAATGGTTGACTTTGGTCGGTTCGTACCAGGAGCCGAGATGGATATACGTATACCCCAGCGCCTTGAGCAAGCGTAATATGCGGTTGTTCTGCAGCATTCTATAAATCACCCGCTTCTGAACCGGAAGCTTTCCCAATAAATCCGGCATATAATCCATATTCAGACTGCTGCAGAGCGAGAGATAGGTGCGGATATGATTGCTGTTGCTTCGTTCGGCAACAAAGAACTCCTTTTCCTGGAGCAGCGAATAAAAGGGAGTATTGTCATAATCATAGAATTGCATCAAGTTCTTCTTGCTGGCGTAGCGATCGAAAATCAGGTAATAAATATCGGGAAGCTTGTCGCGGGGAATCACCCTCTGCTGCATCAGGTTGCGGTCCTCGGCCTCGTCTCGCACCCGTGGAGTGAAGGGATGATTCGGCAGCAGATAAAACGAGGCGATCTGCCATAGGGAAAAGACCAGGAGAACGGTGACAAAGACATTGAGCAACCCCGTCAAGGTATTCAGGCCGCAACGACAGCGTATGACCAATAAAACCAAAACCAGAAACAGGAGGCCCCAGGCCCAAAGGGTCCACATCGGCGCATAGACGGCTTTTCTGACTATTTTCGGAAACAAGCCGGTGAGGACATGGCCATAGGAAAAAAACATGAAAGTAAAAATAAAAGCGAGCAGTCCGGCCTTCTGGCGATCGCGGAGCAGCAGTCGCAACGGCAGCCAGAAAAGGGTCGTCAGGATCAGGCTGGCGGCCAGCGGCACGGGCAGAACAGCGAGGGTCACCTCCTCGATGTTGTGTGTAAAAAGAAAAAGGACGGGAAACATGGCAAACAGGAAAGGATAGAAAGCCCGCTTGGCCTTGGGTTCAGCCGCGGCCGTTTCTGATGCGCATTGGGAAACACGGGCAAGGTTGCCAGAATGACTCCCGGAATCAGCTGCAAGACGCTTTTTCATGGTTCATCTCTACGAAATTTCCTTCTCGGGGACTTGATCTTACGCGCGACATGAAGATTTCACTTGTTTAAAATTACCACGCCATTGCGGGTAAAAACCCGCCCGGAAGGCCGCCATGATTCATCAAACCAGCCAAACCCCGACACGATATATTCGGTCATATCGCCATAATAGGAAAAGATGTCCCGCCCGGCATAAATCAGGAAACGACGTTCGCGCTCAGCCGCACCGTCAAGCGTTTGCATCGGGAGCCCGGGAGTTTTGATCGAAAAACCAAGATCAGAGAATACTGTCGCAGGAACATCGCCATGGGAAACCGGCGCATCCGATACCTGCAATGAACCATGAGCGGAATTGAGCTTTACCAGGACCAACGGCATGGCCGAGACTCGCGAGGCATGGGTGACCACCGTGGCATTTTCCCGCATCGGCATCCCGGCATGTAATTCGAAAGCCTGTCCTTGATGCCCCGCGCCATGGTCGCCAAGGATAACCACGAGCGAATCGTCGTAGATCCCGATTTCCTTCAGATGTTCAAGAAAGAGGATCATCAGCTTGACGGCCGCGGTCGCGTATGTCTTGTAATTCTGCCGGGTCACCTCCATTTTCTGGAACTTGAGATTTTTGTCGAGCAGAAGTGGGATATGGGGCATCATGATATGATAAAACTTGAATGACCCCTTGTTGTCAATTGTGGAGGACTCGTACAGCATCTGATCAAAAAACCGGATGACGGGGCTGCGCTTGTATGAAGTTCTGGAAAAAAGGAAGCGATTTTTTAACTTCTTCTTGGTTGCCGACCGCGTGACCCGCGTCGAGTGGATTTTGCCCGGCCGTGATTTTTTCAGAGTTGCGTGAATGTATGCCTTGAGCAGCCAGGCCTGATCGTTGTAAACACGCGGTTTGAGGAAATGAGGCAGGCAGCGGAAAAAGGCAATGTCGTAAATCTGGGCAATGCTAAATATTTTGTCAGTCAGCGGCACACCCTTGATGAAATTCGACGCGATTTTGTCGGAATAGTACAGGCTATAGCTCACATCCGGGTAGATATCGACCTGCCAGCCTGCAGATTTCAGGACACTGGGGATGGAATCAGCCGAGTATACATTTTTTTTCCACTGTTCAAACGGAATGGAGTTGTCATAATACTTCCCGGTCAGCATCAAGGCCACAGACAACTCGGTGGCCGGGTAGCCGCCAAGAGAATTCCGGTAATATGTGAACCCGTCCAAGGCCTCGGACATGCCGGGATTCTCGTGGATAATCTCATTGAACACATCGGTCTGGAAGGCATCCAGGATCACCATGATCAGGTTCTTGTTTTTCGAAAATACAAACTTGTCCGCAGTGTCCACGGTATACTGCTGAAAGCTTGGCGGCTCCGGTTGTTTAAAGAAAAGGACCGCAGCGTAGACAAATTGCACAAAAATAAGGATCAGACAAATCCGCTTGGCGATTTTGATAAAGAAAGAAGAGAAAATGATCGCCCCCATGAGCAGCCCGATCCAGATGCCTCCGTCAATGTATCCATTCAGTTTCATCGAGGACCAATCGATATAGCGCCCATCCAGGGGGCCGTATTTCCACAAAAGAAAATTCCCCTGAAACCAAATCAGAAAGGCGACACCAAAAAGAAGGGCTAGGCCTTTCTCCATAAAACCAAGGCCGACAGCCCGCATAGCCAGGAATATAAGCCAGAGAACCAGGGCAAAAACCAGGGCAAGGCAAATACCAACAAGAAGCAGGTCAAGATAATCGTTGGTAAACTCTACGGAGTTGGTCAAATAGATGGTACCTGGCCCGAAAACAAAGAGTGTCAGTACAAAAAACGCGATAACAGGCAGAATCGGATAATTTGATTTATTCATCAGTATGATTTTAATCGAAAACCCTGTCGGTTTCAACAGGAAAGGTACTAATTGAAGTTTTTTTCTCGATTTAAGCGTATTTTAATCTTAAATTTTACTTTCATTCGTTAAAAATTGCGGCTTGGCTGTGCTTCGGAGCTTTTGATCTGGCTTTTATTCCGTCGGTCACCAGCACCACCTGACAATTTTTTCATTTTCTAATATTTTTCCTTTAAGGAATTGCCGTTTGCATTCAGCCGTACTAAAATCCCTTTCTCCTCAATGGGTCACAGTCCTTGTTGCGCCGGGAACATTTATCTGTTATACTTGTTTTTTCTTGGAGGGTACGTGCATAATTTAAACGGAATAGACAGTAAGTTCAGATTGGCGATATTGGTCGCCCGCCGGGCCAAGCAGCTCATCGGTGGCGCCAGAAGGAAGATCGAGATCAAAACCGATAACCCGCTCACCGTAGCCATGGAAGAATTCAACCAGGGAAAAATAGATTTCAATGTGCTGAATGAAGAGCCCTCCCTGTTCGATGAAATCGACATGAAACAAGAAACCGGGACAGGCGAAAG
>SPCN01000273.1 GCA_004525465.1 Chrysiogenales bacterium
ATGGGGCTGGTGGGGCTGCTGAACAAACGCCTGATCCCCGTGCTCCTGGCTGAAGCCGGCATCCTTGATATATCTCTCGCTTGCGGCTCTCTGCCGGCCCGGGAGCGGCAGCGGCTCGCCGCCCTGCTGAAAGGATGGTCGTTCCCGGTCGTGGGCACCCAGCCCTGGCCCCAAGCCCAGGTCACGGCCGGGGGCATTGCCCTGGACGAAGTGGATCCCGCTACCTTGGAATCGCGCCTGGTTCCCGGTCTCTATTTCTGCGGCGAGATCCTCGATGTCGACGGCGACTGCGGCGGCTTCAATTTGCAGTGGGCCTGGTCATCGGGTTTTGTGGCCGGTGGTTCCGCCGCCGGCGGCTGAATTCTTGATACGCAAATACGTCTGCCACTGAAGCAAGGGCTCTTCCGTAGGGGCAAGCCTCCGTGCTTGCCCTTATTGTTTAGATATCATTTCAAGATCATGAAATGAAGGGCGGACACGGAGGTCCGCCCCTACAAAAAGGGGAAATTAAATCAAATGTTAATAAGGATTCTACTTGGAGATAATATCTGGCTGTTCGGTTAATGCTGCTTGCTCTTTCTTCAGCAGAAAGAAAAGCGCCCCCTTCTGCTTCATGTTGCCGGCGACGAGTTCGCTGAGTTCGCCGTGGCCGGTGAACAGGTCGGCGCGGTCAGGGCCGCGGATGGCGCCGCCGGTGTCCTGGTTGAGGACGAAGCGGCCGAACTTCTCCCAGCCCGTGATGCGCTGTTTGGAATCGAAGAGCGGCTTCTCGCATTCGATCCAGGCCAGGGCCCCGAGCGGGAAGAGACGCTGGTCGCTGGCGATGCTGCGCCAGGGGGTCAGGCGGGTGCCGAACGTGCCCATGGCGCTCTGCTTGTTGATCTGGAAAAAAATGTAGCTGGGATTGGCAGCCAGGGCCGCGGGGATGGCTTCGGGGTGATCCTTCAGAAAGGCTTTCATTCCCTGCATGGAGAGCTGGCCGCGGCCGATGAGCTGTTGCTCGAGCAGGAACTTGCCGAGGGAGCGGAAGGGGTGGCCGTTCTGGTCGGCATAGCCCACGAAAATGCGGCTGCCGTCCTCGAGCTGGACGATGCCCGAGCCCTGGATATGCAGGAAAAAGATGTCGACCAGGCTGTCGACCCAGGCGATTTCCAGGCCGCGGCCGGCCAGCTTGCTCTTGAAATCTATTTCTTCGCGGTTGAAATAGGGGATGAGTCGTTGGTCGGCTTCCACCCGGCCCTTGATCTGGGCCATGTTAGGCTGTTCCTTGTAGAAATAGAATTGCGGCAGGTCGACGGTCACCATGTCGCCGGGGGGGGCGTACAGCGGGTAAGGGTACTGCGGCGACTCGCGCAGCGAGCCGCGCAGCAGCGGCTCGTAGTAACCGGTGAAAGTGACTTGTGCTGCGGCGCTGGCATAAAACACATAGTTCTCACGGAGGTAGGAAAAGAATTCCTTGCTCAATCCCATAGCGGCCAGCTTGTCGCGGAAATCCTTCAGGCTTTCCAGGCAGCGCGAGACCGGCACGGTGTCGGCACCGAAACGCTGGACCGTGGTCTCGTCCATGGCGGCGTACTTCTGCAGGCTAAGGTCAATCGCGTCGATCAATGTTTGCGCCGGCTCGTCGTCCCTGAGCTCGGGGAGAATGGCTGCCGGCTGCAGGGCGTTTTCCGCGGTCCAGGCGGCGGGCGGCGGAGGGGGCGGCTGTACCGGTGTCACCTGCGGCTGTGTCGGCGGAACCTTTGGCGCCACGTAAATTTTCCTTTTCTGCGCGCAGGAGCAGGAGAGGATGGCTAGAGCGAGCACCAGGCCGATAAGTAAAGGTTTCTTGAATCCCATTATTCAAACTATAACATAAGATCACTTGACTGCGAAATTATCTTTTGTAGGGGCGGGTTCGCGCCCCTTTCAGGGGGTTAAACCCGCCCGTGCATCAAGAAGGGCAGGCACGGGGGCCTGCCCCTACGTCTGAAATCCTCTTTTCTTCCCTTTTGCCTCTAGCCTATTGCCTATCGCCTTGTTCTTAAACTGCGAACATTGATCCTCGGACCTCTTTCGAATCACGAATCACGAATCACTAATTACGGCTCGGATGATGGATCAGCAACGCCACTGGAATTCCGCCATTGTGAAATAAGATCTTCTTTTCATGCGGCAGGCCCAATGCCTTCTCGATCTCCAGCCCGGGGACGATGATCGCATAGCCGCAGCCGGCGTAATCACGGCGCACCTTGTCGCCGATGCGCCGGTAGAGGGCGGCGATGTCGGCGCCCGGCTCCTGTCGCGTGCCGTAGGGCGGGTTCATCACCAGCAGGACATGGGCCGGGTCGCAGGCGGGCGGGTGGAGATGGAAGAAGTCGGCCGGGTCGACCTCGGCCAGCGGGGCGAAGCCGGCCTGCTCCAGGTTATGCCTGGCCGTGGCAGTTGTCTTGGGATCGATGTCCGAGCAATAGACCTTGTGCGCGCCCGCGGGAGCCTTCTCCTTGAACTCGCGCTCCAGCCCGTCTTTCACGTGCCGGAAACGCGCCGCTTTGAAGGAAGGCCAGTCCTGGAAAGCGAAGGAACGGTCGAGATTGACCGGCCGTCCGGAAAAGATGGCGCCGGCCTCGAGGGCGAAGGTCCCGGAGCCGCACAAGGGATCGATCAGGATAGGGTAGCGCTCGACCGCAGCCGCGCGCAGGATGCCGCAGGCCAGGGTCTCTCGCAGCGGCGCTTGCTCCACGAATTTTCCGAAACCGCGACGGTAGAGGAGCTCGCCGCTCGAGTCCAGGCTGGCCTGGCAGCGGTTCTCGTCCAGGCGCAAAAATACGGTTTGTCGCCCCATTGCAACAGCATCAGTTTTGGCGCTGAACCTCGCACTGCGGCCATAAACGGCCAGGCGTTCCGCGATCGCCCGTGCCGCCTCTTCTTCCAGCTTGCCCTCGTGCCAGAGCCGCGAACGGCCCGCGTGGATGGAGAAAACGACCCGGGCATCGTCGGCGAGATGCAGTTCCCAGGGAAAAGCGGCGAGCTTGGAGCGGAATTCGCTAAAACCCGTGGCCTTGAACTCGCAAAGACGCATAAGCACGCGGCTGATCGTTCCCGCCCCCAGGTTCACCCGCCAGGCATCGTCGAGTTTCGCCGGGAATTCAATGCCGCCGTTTTCCCGGACTTCGGGCACGGTGATGCCCAGCTCGAGCAGTTCCCGGAGCACGATCGCCTCGAATCCGGGATGGACGATGGCGAAGAATTCATGACCCTGGCCCACGACATGATCCTTAATGCGCCGGGCCAGCGCTTTTTCGTTGACTTGATCCCCTGGCCCTGCCATTATTTGATCTTCCAGCCCTTGCCGCGGAAAATATTTTCCATGGCGTTTTTACTGAATCGAGTCTTGCATTCCGTCCATTGTTTTTCAACGGATCGATAATAGGCCTGGGCCTGTTCGAGGTTGGGAAAATGGATCAGGAAAACTTTACCGTCTTCGAAAGCCGGGGCCGAATAGAATTCAAAACGGGTATTGTCCTTGCCGTTGCCGCCCTGAAAAGCCAGGGGGAAGGGGATGTCCAGGATATCTCCGATCTGGACGCATTTTTTGTCGTGGCGCCATTTGCGTTC
>SPCN01000444.1 GCA_004525465.1 Chrysiogenales bacterium
ATACCAGGGGCTCAATTTGACGTCGTTGGGGTTGGCCAGCACCTGGATTTCCTGGGCCGGCATATAGCTCTGGGCCAGGAGAAAAAGCTTTCGGCCGCTCTGTCTGCTTACGGCGGCGTCGACAACGATAACCGCGTGCCCGGGATGGCCGGGCTGGATAAAAACATCACCGATGTCCAGGTCCTCCCTGGAAACGAGCTTGAGTTCCCTGGCCAGTGACGCCGTCCCGGCGTAGGCGAAAACAGTTTCCAGATAGCGCCAAAAATTCTGGAAGCTGTCGCTGCAGGGCGCCGTTTGTTCCCAGCGAGCGTTGTCATCACTGACCATGATGCGCTCGCCGCGCCGCCAACGGCTGTATTCGGCCAGAAAGCCGCTGGTGAAGCGGAAACTGATGTCGTCGTAGCGCCCCTTGGCAAAGAGGTATTCGGCCCGCAGACGGATGAGCGCGTCGGCACACTGCTGCAGGTCGCGGCGGCCGATGGGCAGGTCGATCACAGCTACATAGACGCCGGAGTTGGGCTTGACCCGGCCGTTAAAGAGTTTCACCACAGCACCATGGGGCTTCAGCGGCAGGCACTGCAGGTAGGCGGCGAAAGTACCGGCCGGCGCTTCATTCCTGGCATATCCGGCCGGCGCCGAAAAACGGGTTTGGATGGTCATGCCCCGCGGATCGATGCATCCGGCAGCCGGCGTTACGCCAGCCGCAGCAGGTTCTTCCTGCTTGGCTCCTTGAGCGCAGGCCTGGAGAGAGATGAGAAAAAGCAGCGCCAAACAGGAGACGGATTTCACCTTGGTCGTCAAAATCAATATAAGGTTCTCCGCAATGCGATCAGGGCAGCTCCTGAAATACTGTTTTCCACGGCTGTTGAGCGCCTCAATCGCTTAGAACGAATGTGACCTTCATCTGTACCCGGTACTCGGAGATCTTTCCCTCATCATCGAGCATGACCTCCTGGTTTTCGATCCAGGCGGACTTCATGTTCTGGAGTTTTTTTCCGGCGCGGGCAAGCCCGGTGCGGATGGCATCGTCAAAACTCTTGGTTGACGTTGATTTGATTTCAGTTACGCGTGCGACCGACATGGGTCACCTCCTTCAGGTCGATTGAATCCAGTTTACCCTCGCATAAAATATTTTTCAAGCGCATGTTTCAAGGTTAGCTTTTTTAAACTCGGTTTACGGCAGACGGTTTACGGTGCACGGCAAAAAGAAGAAACGACCTATCATGATGAGTGAGGAGAAAGAAAAAGAACCATTTAGAGATTTCGTTTTTATGCGTTTTCTCATCACGTATCACTCATTACTTATCACGATAATTCGTTCTTCTTCCTGTACACCGTCCACCGTATTCCGCTCACCGAGACCTGTTCTTCGGGCGCTGCTAGTCCCATTCAAAGACGTATTCACTCAAGTGCTCCGTCCCGTTCAATTTGGCCAGAACAAAACCTCGTACGGCGTCATGGAGCAAAACCGTGACCGAGGCGTTGTCAAGGTGGAATTTCCAGAACCATTTTTCCTTCAGTCCCAACACCTCGGCCAGCAGGGCTTTCAGCACGGAGCGGTGCGAGACCACGGCGATGCAGCTTTCGCCCGCATTGGCCAACAGACGGCTGAAGTGGCGGGTCCGCGCTTTCATCGCAACCAGCGATTCGCCGCCCGGGAAAGACATCTTTTCCGGCTCCTCGAGCCAGCGCCCCCAGAGTATCGGTTCCTGGCGGGCGATCTCCTTTTTTTTCCTCCCGGCCCAGCTCCCCAGGTCGAGATTGTTGACCAGCTCCTGGAGTTCGATGGCCCGGCCGGGAAAACAGACGGCCGCAGTCTCCGCCGCCCGTTTCAGAGGCGAAGATAAAATTCTTTCAATTTTCAGGTTCGAGAACCAGGCACGCAGTTCCCCGGCCTGTTGCAACCCGGCGGCACTCAAGGGGACTTCGCCGCGGCCGCGGAAGACCCCCTCACGATTGGCCTGGGTCTCACCATGACGAATCAGATAGATCGTCTTCATTTACAGGACAATATAAGGCAGTTCAGTGCGCACACTGATGCGGCGGCCGCCATCTGCATCGGCTTCGATGCAGACAGCGACGGCTGTGGGCAGTGCGAAATAGTTGGGCCCAAGGTACTGGGCCCATTCCACGGCCACAATGCCGGCGCCGATGTACTCATCGACCGGATTTTCCACCTGCTCCGGCATCAGG
>SPCN01000374.1 GCA_004525465.1 Chrysiogenales bacterium
ATCAAAATGACATAATAGATCAGCTTGGTGTATTGGGCCGGGACGGCCAGCAGATGGCCGAAGGGCAGGCGTATCAGCAGGAGCACGGCGGTCAGGGCCAGGGTCGACAGAGTGACGAAAACATAGGCCGTGGAAAACACTTTTTTCTTGTCTTCGGGCCCGGCCAGCGAACTGTATTTCATGAACGCCGCGTCCATGCCGTAGATGTAAAAAATGTTCAGGAAGGCCAGGTAGGCGTAGATGTTGGTGTAAATGCCCATGTCGGCGCGCGAAATGAAATGGGTGTAAAAGGGCACGAGCAGAAAATTGAGAAAGCGGCCGACGATCGTCGATATGCCGTATATGGCAGTATCTTTTCCAAGTTCCTTGATCTTTTCAATCATTGTATCCATTTTACTTGAAACCACAAAAATTTCAATCACCCTTTAAATACAATTTTCTATGTAATTATTCAATTGTTCAAAGCGAGTCGAATAGATTCTCAGTTAGCAAGAATATGTAAGAATAAATTGTAGAATCTCTTCCGATAATGATTTTTAAGGAAATCCCCCCTTTCCCCCCTTAGTAAGGGGGGTGCCGGAGGCGGGGGGATTCGCAAGTCGTGGCACAATGTAATTCCAATTACCTTCATTTTCAATTGTAAGGCTGGATAGTCATTCATTACGATCAACTGAATAATTATTTATCAATGCTTTGATAATTTATTAAAATTGCTTTATTATTAAATCATCATAGGGAGGCGAAAAATGAAAGAAAAAAAGAAACTTACCCACAATTCCGGTGCACCGGTTGTGGACAATCAAAATGTTTTGACGGCTGGCAAGCGGGGCCCCATGCTCCTGCAGGATGTCTGGTTCCTGGAAAAGCTGGCCAACTTTGACCGTGAAGTAATACCGGAGCGCAGAATGCATGCCAAGGGTTCCGGCGCTTTCGGGACATTCACGGTGACCCATGATATCAGCAAATACACCAAGGCCAAGCTGTTTTCCGAAATCGGCAAAAAGACCGAAATGTTTGTCAGGTTTTCCACCGTGGCCGGAGAAAGGGGGGCGGCCGATGCCGAAAGGGATATCCGCGGCTTTGCCATGAAATTTTATACGGAAGAAGGCAACTGGGATCTGGTAGGCAATAACACGCCGGTGTTCTTTCTGAAAGATCCGCTGAAATTTCCCGACCTCAACCATGCCGTCAAGCGTGATCCGCATACCAATATGCGTAGTGCCAAAAATAACTGGGATTTCTGGACATCGTTGCCGGAAGCGCTGCATCAGGTAACCATTACCATGAGCGATCGCGGTATTCCCTTGTCGTATCGCCATATGAACGGATACGGCAGCCACACGTTCAGCCTGATCAATGCAAAAAACGAACGCATCTGGGTTAAATTTCATTTCAAGACACAGCAGGGCATCCAGTGCTTAACCGACCAGGAGGCTGAGGCGATCGTGGCCAAGGACCGGGAAAGCAATCAGCGTGATTTACTGGAGAGTATTGATAAGGGCGATTTCCCCAAGTGGGATATGAAAATGCAGGTTATGTCGGAAGCCGAAGCGAAAAGTGCAAATTCAATCCCTTTGATCTGACCAAGGTCTGGCCCCATAAAGATTATCCAATGATCGATGTCGGCGTTTTTGAGTTGAACAGAAATCCGGAAAATTATTTTGCCGACGTGGAACAGGCCGCTTTCAATCCGGCCCATGTCGTGCCGGGCATCGGTTTTTCTCCGGACAGGATGCTGCAGGGGCGCTTGTTTTCTTACGGCGATGCCCAACGTTATCGCCTGGGAGTCAATCACCATCTGATCCCGGTCAATGCGGCAAAATGTCCTTTTCACAGTTTTCATCGTGACGGCCAAATGCGGGTTGACGGTAATTATGGCGCAACCCTCGGTTATGAGCCCAACAGTTACGGCGAGTGGCAGGAGCAACCTGAACATAAAGAACCGCCGTTGGAAATTGACGGCGCGGCGGATCATTGGAATCACCGGGAAGACACGGACTACTATTCACAAGCCGGCAATCTTTTCCGGCTGATGAGCAAGGCCCAGCAGCAGGTTCTCTTTGAAAATACGGCCCGGGCCATGGGCGACGCTCCGAAGGAAATTAAAACCAGGCATATCGGCAATTGCCTGAAAGCAGATGCAGCCTATGGCCAAGGCGTGGCCAAAGCCCTTGGCATAAACATAAGTGAAGTAAAGTAATTGCCGCCATAAGCATTGTAGCCTGGAAGTTTAGATAAGAACCAGGGCTGCGTTGCAAAATTGAACAATGCTGGAATGGAGGATGCGATCAGGTAGGGGCGCGGTTATCGCGCCCTAAACGCGCCTTGACCTTTTGACAAGCGGAGGGATCGGTTATAGAACAATTTCAGCTCGCCAAAATCCCTGAAGATTATTTTGGGGAAGGTTGCAGAATTTTATTATGGTTGTTGGGAGGGGGGATGAACGAAAAGTTTGCCAGCAATGTGTTCGACCTTGAGAAGATGAAACAGACCCTGCCGCGGCTGACCGATATCCTTTTCCGCTGAGAGCAGTCTGCTTTTCGTGGGGCGAAACTCAGTTTTCCAATCCTTGCATCGCTGTCGGAATTTGTATAAAATGAAGTCATGAAA
>SPCN01000060.1 GCA_004525465.1 Chrysiogenales bacterium
AACTTTTCTCCAATTCATATTCCTTTCTCCTCAAGTGTGGCGTCTGATTCCTCAGTTTCCAAAAAGTAGTCTTCAGTGTGCTCCAACAGCCATTGCGCTTTGCGTTGATTTATTGTGTTTACCAGTCTTTTTTCCGGAACTGCATCCACATCCATGGTCAATGCTTTTTTTAGTAGTGCTTTGAATTCAGCTAGGTTTTGCTCTTTAACAGAAACGGTAACGGCCAGTGACAGGTAGGCAGTAGTAGATTTTCCATTGGAAACGGCTACGGCTTGCTCGAAGTGTTGGCGGGCTTTCGCTGCGTTTCCACCCATGTATTCGGGCAGGGAGCCGTAGTATAAAATATAGAATTCGTGGATCGCTCCGTCCGCAAAATTCTTGTCCAGCTCGAAAACCCTCTCCATTAAAGCGGCTGCCGCGGGCAAAGTCATGCCCAGATCCATGTCAAATGGATCGATGGCGTAAGCCCCCAGCCAGCCGGCTCCCGCCCAATAAAGCAAGGGCGCATCTTTCCTGGTTGTGGATTGCAGGGCATGGTTGAACTTTCTTTTTCGCAAAGCTTCGTTAAGTCCTGGGAATTTGCTTTCCAGACCGGTGAGAAGGATGTCGCGGCCCCTTAGGTATAGGTTTTTGGCTCGCTTGAAAACAAATTCCTGCTTTTTGTATTCCGCTTCTGGGAGCATGACGGCCGGCGTCTGCAGGAAAGCATTGGCGTACATAATATATAAGCTCCCTGTCTGCAGGCGCAATCCCTGGTGCCCGGGATTGGCGGTCAGGAGAGATTCGTACATTTTGATGGCAAAGGGCAGCGCGTCGCCGACCAGTTCGGGGTCATTGTCTCCGCTAAATACCGTTCCCGAAGTTTTGCCGGTCAAGGCGTTGGCCACCTGATTCATGGCGATTTTTTTTATTGAACAGGCCGGGGAAAAAATCAATGTCAATATGATCATTAAACAAAAAGAGAAAAAAGATTTTTTCATTTGGTTTTTCTCCAAAAACAGTAAACGTATTATACAATATTTAGGTTTAACGGACAGCATGATTTCTCAAAAAATGCAATTTTTCAGAAAAGTGGAATTGAGACTTATTGATGGCAAAACCCGCAAGTCCCCCATGATAAAGCTTATTTCCTGATATTTGACCGCGGTGACTAAAAAGGCTAAAATAATTTGAAAAAAACCAATGAATGAAAACTTTGAATTGAAGCAAAAGATCAGCAAGTTAAAAATTCAGAAAAACGCCATCATTTTGGCCCATAATTACCAAATCGAGGAAGTGCAGCTTGCCGCCGATTTCCTTGGCGACTCCCTGGAGTTGAGCCGGAAAGCCGTTGGCTTAAGCCAGGCCATGATTGTTTTTGCCGGCGTAAAATTTATGGCGGAAACAGCCAAAATTCTCGCACCTGAAAAAAAGGTCCTGCTGCCGCGCCTCGATGCCGGTTGCCCCATGGCCGATATGATCACGGTGGACGAACTGCGCGAAATGAAGGCCAGTCATCCGCAAGCCATGGTTGTCACCTATGTAAATTCTTCGGTAGAAATCAAGGCGGAAAGCGATGTTTGCTGCACTTCGTCCAATGCTGTCCATGTTGTAGAGAATCTGCCGGCAAAGGAAATAATTTTTATCCCTGACCAGAACTTGGGAAGCTATGTACAGAAATTAGTGCCGGCCAAAAAAGTAATTTTGTTTGAGGCCTTCTGTTATGTCCATCACCGCATTAAAAAAGAGGAAATCGCGGCCATGCGGGTTCGCTATCCGCAAGCTAAAGTGATCGTACATCCGGAAGTGCGTCCGGAAGTGATCGCAGGCGCCGATGAGGTCCTTTCCACCAGTGGTATGCTTGCTTATGTTAAGGAATCTCCAGCAAAAGAATTTATTGTTGCCACGGAACAGGGTTTGCTGCAAAGAATGAAAAGAGAAAATCCCGGCAAATTTTTTTTTCCGGCCTTATCCCCGAAAATCTGCAGCAATATGAAGCGGACCGCGCTCAAAGACATATACGATTCTCTCCTTGAAGAGAAGTATGAGATTGAAATCGATCCGACCATCAGAGATAAAGCTGGCCTGGCGTTGCGAGAAATGCTAAAATATAGTTGAGGAGTTACAATGGAACTAAAGGAAAAAGTTATGGCCGTGATTGAAAAAGTCCGTCCGGCGCTGCAGGGCGATGGCGGGGATATTGAATTGGTTGAGGTGCTGGCTGAAGAAAAAGCGGTACTGGTGCGGCTAAAAGGTGCTTGTTTCGGTTGTCCGATGAGTACCTATACCATCAAGGGTTATGTCGAGCAGGTGATGAAAGAGGAAATCCCCGAAATCAGCGAAGTGCGCCTGGTCAAATAAATGTCATTGCCCTGTTTTGGGACGGGTTGTCTTTGGTCCTTCAGGTCATAAAATATTAGTTTGAAATTATTTCGGCGCTGTCTTTTTTATATTGTTTTTTTGCCGCTTTTTTTTACTGCTGCGGAAAAGAAATTTTTGCGCATCGCCTGCTTTGATTTTCCTGCAACGTTCAACCCGGTTTACGCGACCAGCGAGACGGCGCAAGCAGTGATGAACAAAATCTACCAATCCCTTTTTTATTTTGACGGCCAGGGAAAAATTCGCCCGGAACTGGTCGCTGCCGCATCGCCAAATGAAGCGGGGCTGGAGATTTCGCTTACGTTGAAAAAGGGCGCGTTTTTTGCCGATGGTTCGGCTTTGAGCAGCCGTGACGTTGTGGCCACGGTTGCGTTGCTTAAAACCCCTCTTTTTGAGTATCCTTATCTGGCGGACCTCGATTTTTTGGAGAAAATCGAGGCCATCGACCCGTTAAATTTGCGCATCAAATTAAAAGGAAAATTCGCTCCCTGGAAAAACTATCTGACTTTTAAAATATTGAATGCCGAAGAAATCAAGAGCTTTGATCCGCTGAAATTCAGGCGGCATGTCCCCATGGGAAGCGGCCCATATAAGTTGGCTCGCCGCAATGAGCCCGAAGGGTTCGAACTCCTGGAAAATCCTTTCTGGCCGCGGCCTGGTTCTTTTGCCAGGATTCGTTATTCCGTACTAAGGGAATCCAGGCAGGCCCCCCTGAAGTTGTTGAATGCCGAAATCGATGCGGTTGAAATTCATAGTGACGACGCAAAAACATATTCGCAAATGAAAAAATGGCAAAAACAATTCAGTTTGCTGAAATACAATAAATTCGGATTCACTTACCTTGTATTTAATATGAATAATTCCCGAATCGACCGGAATTTGCGGCGCATACTGTACAACCGCCTGCTGCCGACACGCTTTTTGGATATCTTTTTGCAGGGCACGGGCAAGAAGGTTTTTTCACCATTCCTTTATTTGAGCGCCGAAAAACGTCCGCAGCCTTTTCCAACCGTCGCCCTGTCCGCACTCCGCAAGCTTAAGATTCTGACCAACAGCGAATCGGTTGTACGCAAGCAACTGGTCCTGTTTTTGTGCGAGGAGATGAAGGCTTTCAACATTGAGCTGGAACCTGTTTTTGTCGAGTACCAGACATTTTTGAAATATTTGAAGCAGGGGAATTTCGACCTGGCCGTTTCCGCTTTCCTGTTGGACATGGATTGGAATTTGAAGGATATTCTTGGCAGTGACGGCTACTTCAATTATGCCGGTCTCTCAGAGCCGGAAATGGATGCAGTCCTTGAAGAAGGCTTGAAGGAGATGGACGTTGAAAAGCGCCGGAAAATATATGATCATGCCCATGACTTGTGGTTGAAATCCTTGCCGCTTATTCCGCTTTTTAATTTAAATTATTACATGGGCATATCGCGTGCGATTAAAATTCCCCAGAAGCGCTTCAACCTGATAGGTTCATGCGGGGACTTTTTTTACAATCTTCAGGATTGGTAGCGCCGGCCTTTTTTCTTGGCCAACATCCAGAGGAGTTTCCCCAGGGTCAGAAAAAAACAGGCGTAGGGAAAAAGATATCCCCAGCGAGTGAATATGGTTTTATTTTTAAGGTAACGAAATGAAGCTAGAAACTGGTCGGACTTATGCAGGGGTGATTGATAGATAATACGGCCGGCCGCATCTACCCAAGCCGAAATGCCATTGGAAGTCGAGCGCAGCAGATAGCGGCGGTTTTCAATGCTGCGAAAAACCGCCATGGCCAGGTGCTGGTAGGGGGCCGACGATCTCCCTAACCAGGAATCATTGGAAATGGTGATGATCACTTCGCCGCCCTTGGCGATCATGGTGCGCAGCAATTCGGGGTAGATGATCTCGTAGCAGATGGGAGTGGAGAACCAATGTCCGGCAAAGCGGATGTTGTGGATTTTATCCCCGGGGCTGAAGTCGCCGATTTCATCGGTTATTTTCTTTACAAAAAAGAGCCAGCGCCGGAATGGCACGTATTCACCGAAAGGGGTCAGGTGCACCTTGTCATATTTTTCCAATTGCTGTCCGTTGAAAAGCATCATGGAATTGAAAACTTTTTCCGAGCCTTGGTAATCGGTAAAACCGGCAAATAAAGGAACGTGATTTTGACTGAATGCCGCTAACTGGTCCCTGAAATAGGGGGTTTGCCGAGGATAGATCGGTACGGTGAATTCCGGCCAGATCACGAATTCGGCACCTGATTTTTTCAATTGCAGGGAAGATCTGAAAAGTTTTTCCAGGGTTGCTTTAATAAAGGCAAAATCAAAAACCTGGTCATGGTTGCTGTTTGGTTGGATGATACCGGCTTGGTGGAAGGGAATTTTGGCGGTTTTGACCGTGTGATTTTTCAGTAAGCAAAAACCGCTGGCATAAACAGTTAAAACAACAGCCGCAAGCGCGATTAATATTCTTTTGCTTTTTGTTTTCCACAGCCTGAAAATAAGGACGTTGATGCAGATGAGCAAAAACGAAACCATGTGGATGCCGCCAATTTCCGCCAATTGTGAAAAATAGATGTTTTTATACTGGGAATAGCCGGCCTGGCACCAGGGAAAACCGCTGAAAACTTTCTCGACAACAAGGTCCTTACTGATCCAGATCGTCGGGATCCAAAATGCGGCAGTGCAGGCCGACCCGACATTGCTGAATTTCCCGATCAGCATGCCGGCCAGCCCTGAAAAAACGGATAAAAACGTGGCCAGGGCGATCAGGCCGACAATACCCAGTATCCAGGTCGTGCCGCCGTATTTGACCATTACCCTGGGGATCCAGTACAAAACGATCAAATAAGATACAAAGGAAAAACAAAAAAATATCCGAAAAACTGCGGCTGGTTGTTTGTTTTCAATGGCCAGCAGCAAAGGCACCAAAAATACAAAGGCCAGGAAGGCGATTTGAGTTTTTGGAAAAGCAAGCGCGTAAGCGATACCCGCACTCAGCCACAGAAAAATAGTTTTTGAATTCAGCGCGCTTTTTTGATGGCGAATGTCGCTTTCTCCAGGCTTTCCAATTTGGTTTTTTCCTTCTGGGCTTCGGCCATGGTGGCAAAACTACCGACCTGGACGGTATGCAATTTTTTCCTGTTAATCGTTTCCACGATGATCGCGGTTTGATAACCGCGGCTGGAGAATCTGCTGCTGCATTTCTGGGCGTTGGTAAAATCGGCAAAAGCGCCTACTTGAATGGTATAGTTTTGATCCGTGAAAATATTTTTCTGGCTGACGGGCGGTTGTTCTTTTTTCTTTTGCGCCTGATGCAGCTTCATTTCTTCCGGAATGGTCTGTTTTGCGCTGGTGTTTCCGGCTGCGGTTTTGATGGGTTTTTCATCGACAATACGTAACTCTTCAGGATTGACGGCGGCTTCCTCTTGATTTTGTTCGCTGTTTATTGCTGTCAGCGGATTTCCCCGGCGCTGGCCCGCTTGGTAGCCCATGTAAAAAAGAAAAATTCCCATGCCCAGGACCGCGATCAGAAAAATAACGATATGGACAAACGTTATCTTGATCTCAAAATAGGTTTTTTCCATTTATTTTTTATCAAATATTCCTTTCAGTAAATCGATGGGCATGGGAAAAATGATTGTGGTGGAATTTTCTGATCCGATTTCTACCAGTGTTTGCAGATAACGCAACTGAATGGTAGCGGGATTCTGGGAAAGGGTGTTGGCCGCTTCCAGAAGTTTGGCCGATGCCTGGTTTTCGCCCTCGGCATGGATAATCTTGGCCCGGCGCTCTCTTTCGGCTTCGGCTTGTTTGGCCATGGCCCTTTGCATTTCCTGGGGCAGATCGACATGTTTGATTTCCACCATGGATATCTTGATGCCCCAGGGATCGGTGTGTTCGTCGATGATCGACTGCAAACGTGAATTGAGTTGGTCGCGCGCCGAGAGCAGTTCGTCAAGGTCGGCCTGGCCCAGAACCGAACGCAGGGTGGTCTGTGATAGTTGTGAGGTGGCGTACATATAGTCCTGGACTTCGATGACCGCCCGCTTGGGGTCGATTACCCGGAAATAAACCACGGCGTTCACTTTAACCGAAACATTGTCCTTGGTGATGATATCCTGTGGTGGAACATCAAAAACAATGGTGCGCAGACTGATGCGGACCAGTTTGTCAATGGGAGATAAAACCAGAATCAATCCCGGGCCTTTGGGTTTGTCTAAAACCCGTCCCAAGCGGAAAATAACGCCGCGCTCGTATTCCTTCAGCACCTTGATCCAACTCAAAACGAAAAATATGGCAATTACGGCCACTATGACCAGCGGACTGAAAAAAGCACCTGATTGCATTTTACCCTCCTGATTTTTTTACTTTTAATATTAAATTATCAATGGTGTCCACTTGAATTCTGCTGCCGGCCGGAATCTGGTCGTCGGCTACTGCGTTCCACCATTCACCGTGAACAAAAACCTTACCCTGGTGGTTGTCGATATCGGTTTTAGCCACCCCACTCTCCCCGATTAGCCCTTCCCGGCCGGTTTCCTTTCTTCTTTTCATGGCCTGAATGACCTTCAAGCTCAGAAAAAGGAGAATACAGCCAAAACACACGGCAAAAGTTAAGATGATTGGCATGGCCGGCCTCATTTCCGGGATCGGTGCATTGATGAGCATGATCGATCCCAATACAAACGAAACAATACCCCCGACTCCCAGCATGCCGAATCCCTGGATCTTGATCTCGGCGATAAAAAAGCCAATGGAAAGCAAAATGAGAAACAAGCCGACATAGTTGATGGGCAGGATTTGAAAGGCCAGGAAAGCCAGCAAAAGCGAAATGCCGCCGAGGATACCGGGAATGACGCCGCCGGGATGGGTGAATTCAATATATAGACCGATCAAGCCGAAAATCAGCAAAAAATAGGCCAGATTGGGGTTGGTGATCGTGCGCAGGAATTTCTGTCTTTCACTCATTTTTAAAGAAATGATCTTTTCATTTTTCAGGTTCAGGATGACCTCACGGCTGTTGGCTAAAGTAAGCGTTCTGCCGTGCAATTTATCGATCATATCCCGGGTGTCGGCGGCGATCAGGTCGATCAATCCGTTTTTCAGGCATTCTTCCGCGGTATAAGAGTGACTTTCGCGTACGGCTTTTTCCGCCATTTCCATATTGCGTCCGCGGTTCTTGGCCAATGTCTTGATGTAGGCAGCGGCGTCGTTGGTGATTTTCTCCTTCATTGTCTTTTCGATGTCGCTGCCCGTGACCGAAACGGGATGAGCGGCGCCGGTATTGGTGCCCGGGGCCATGGCGGCTATATCGGAGGCGAGCAGCAGGAAGAATCCGGCTGAAGCGGCGCGGGCTCCTTTGGGAGAAACATAGACGGCGACGGGGATCTCGGCATTAAGCATGGCCTTGATGATGACTCGCATCGAAGTATCATAACCGCCCGGGGTGTCCATTTCGATGATGACCAGGCTGGCGTTACCGGCCAGTTGTATTTTCTTGAAAGAATCCACCATATATTCTTCCAGCAGTGTATCAATGGGACCATCCACGCGCAAAGTGTAAATCTCGGCCTGCAACCAGAAAGGGATCAAGAAAAGCAAAAGCCCCAGTACCTTTTTCATTGTTTTAATTATAAACGAATGAAAATCAAAAAGCAATTTTCAGTTTTTGACTTTTTCCATATTTGCAAGTAAAAAAAATTAAATGATGAAAAAATGCCTTGAATTGAAACAGATGTCACTGCCCCGGTTTGCCTAGGCGCTTGAACGCGATGTCCGCCGCCCTGGACAGCACGTCAAAAACATCGCTTACGGGCGGACAATAGGCGAATTCGGTATCCTCAAGATCCTGGACAGTGAGCCCATGCGTCACCATCAACCCTATAACGTTGATACGCCAAGCGGCGCCTTCCTTGCCCATCGCCTGCCCGCCAAGGATTTTTGCTGTATTACCATCAACGATAATTTTTAGTGTCAATTCCGAATTATTCTGAATGTAATGCGGCCGTAATTCTCCTTTGACTAAGATTGCCTTGGTATTTGTATATCCGGCCTGTTGGGCTGCCTGCAAATTCAACCCGGTAGCGGCAATTTCCATATTTCCGACAAAAGAGACAAAAGTATTGTAGAAACCCTTGTACTTCGCCTCTCCGCCGGCAGCGTTGATGCCGGCGATCGCTCCCTGGCGGTAGGCGGTCGTGGCCAGCAGCGCCGGTCCTCTGGTGCCATCCAATCGGGAGAACGATTCGGCACAGTCACCGACCGCAAATATGCCACTGATATTTGTTTCCATGCGTTCGTCAGTGACGAAACCGTTTTTGTTCACGATGATGCCGGTACCATCGGCAATCAATATCCTGGACTTCATACCCGCAGCCATTACCACAAGATCGCAAGGTATGATCTGACCGGCGATAGTTACCGATTCAACCTGGTCCTTGCCGTTAATGCTGTCAATGCCCTTGCCGAAGTATTCATGAATTCCCAACTCGGCAAGTTTGGCTAAAACCAGTGCGCCCATGTCCGGATCGAAAATATCCGCCATGACCGGCGGTGTCCTTTTCGTAACGTGAACGTCGAGCCCCAGAACTTTTAAAGCCGCCGCCACTTCCAATCCGGTTGCACCGCCACCTACGACACATGCTGTTTTTTTCTTCGAAGCCAGCGCGGCATTGCGTAGGGCCTCGGCATTGGCGGGATTGGTGCAAAAGTGCACTCCCTTGCCTAAAAACTCCACAGCTCCGGGGACAGGGAGGAGCACCGGGTCGGCGCCCGTTGCCATAACCAGCGTATCAAAGGGTATTTCTTCGCTGTTGCCATTTTGGAGGTCCTTTACTTTCAACTTCCGCGCTGTGCTATCCATAGACAGGACCTCGTGATTCAATAGCTTTGTCGTTCTGCCGCCGACCGGCACAGCGTAGCGTAAGTCCATGAAGTCTTTAACAACTCCCTCAATGGCATATGGCAGACCGCAAGGGCTGAATTGGTCAAAGTCACGTTTTTCTATTATCGTAATTTTTGCTTTTCTGTTTGTTCCCGCAGCGTATTTAGAGGCATATAGCCCTCCGACGCCAAGACCGACGACGACAACGTTCATTTCTTTTTCTATGGCCGGCATTTAAGTAACCTCCTTGGGAATTCTTTATTATTCTGAGTGATTTTCGATCTGATTTTTCCAAAAAAAGATTTTAGGGTAAACAGCTGTGAAAGTCAAGGTTTAAAAAAGCTGGAATTATGTTGGGTTTTGTTGTTAAAAGATGATAATTTTGCTAAAATAACCAGGATAAGACATTGAATCGCTAAATTATGTATAAGAATATTAAAATAAAACCGTTTGATCGCCAGAAATACAAAGAAGTGCATGATCTAATCCATAAAAATAAGCTCAACACCGTTTGCATGGAAGCCAATTGCCCTAATCGCTATGAATGTTTTTCTCAAGGTTCGGCTACTTTCATGATTCTCGGCGAAATTTGTACCAGAAATTGCCGCTATTGCAATGTCAGTAAAGGCATAGCTCAACCCACGAATCCCGACGAACCCAAAGCGATTGCTGAAACCATAAAAAAAATGAATCTGCAATACGCGGTCATTACTTGTGTAACCAGGGACGATTTGGCAGACGGTGGCGCTGGTCATTTTTGCGCGGTAGTAGAAGAAATCAGAAAAATATCGTCATGTAAAATCGAATTACTGATATCAGATCTGAATGGAAATTTTGCGGCGCTACAGCAGATTATTGACAGCCAACCCGACGTATTGAATCACAATATTGAGGTGGTGCGGGATTTATTTCCCGATCTGCGGCCCAAGGGCGGCTATCAACTTTCACTGGATTTATTGCGCAGAGTTAAAATTGCCGCACCAACAATGCTTACCAAGTCAGGCTTGATGGTGGGCTTGGGCGAAACGCAGGAGCAAGTTGTGGTTACTTTGCAAGATTTAGCGGCCAGCCAATGTGATCTGGTAACTATCGGTCAATACTTGCAGCCATCCCCGGCCCATGCCAAAATTGCCAAATTCTACAGCGAAGTAGAGTTTCTTGAATTAAAATCCATTGCCCTGCAAATGGGTTTTAA
>SPCN01000389.1 GCA_004525465.1 Chrysiogenales bacterium
CAGTCGTCACGACCTCGGCGGCCATGGAGCGGTGACACTCCACATGGATCCCGGGAGCCCCGCGCCAAATCTGATCCGCCAGGCGCGGGCGCTCATGGCCCGGAGCAACCCACCGACGGCATTTGTCTGCCACAATGACGAGACCGCGGCCGAGTTCATCAAGGCGCTGAACGCCATCGACTTGCGGGTCCCCCAGCAGGTGGCCGTGGTCGGTTACGGCGACGACTACATCGCCGACAAGATCATCCCGACCCTGACCACCGTTCGCATCCCCGTCGAAAGCATGGTCGATCTGGGCTGTCGACTCATCTCCGACCGCCTGAAACACAACAAGTGGGACCAGGCGGATATCGCCATGCCGAACGAGTTGATCATCCGCGAGAGCTGCGGATGCAGTTCCCAGCCGGCACCCGCCTGAGCCAACGTCGCCGCGGCCTCAGACGCTCCGGACGAAACACTCCTGTCCCGTTGTCCAGCTATGGCCGCGGCGAGGGCGTCAGGCTGAAGAAGGGATCGCCCGTCTGGTCGCAGTGGTCGATCAAGCGCTGGTGCAGATCCCGTCGGATGTCGGCACAGGCCGGTTGCCCGGCGATGTTGGCTGATTCGTGAGGATCGTTCTCCAGATCGTACAACTCCTCGCCGTGTTCGAGGTAGCAGTTGTACTTCCACTTCAGTGTGCGGACCATGCGAATCGGCGTGACCACCCCCCCGGCCCCGTGCCATTCTGAGATGACGTGCTCGTGAATCTCCTCGTCGACGCCCCGCACCGCCGGCAGCAGGCTCCGACCCGGCAGCGATGGGTCGGGGGCGATCCCGGCGATATCCAGGATGGTCGGCGCCAGGTCGATGTTGCTGGTCAACACGGGCGAGCGGAACGGCTTGAAGTCCTTGACGCTCCCGTCGGTCTTGCCCGCTCCGCCCCAGTGCACCTGAGGCGGCACGATGATCAACGGGACATGGGTGACGCCCTCGTACATGAACGGACCCTTGAACGACATCCCGTGCTCACCGGCCATATCCCCGTGGTCGGCCGAGAAGATGATCCAGGTATTGGGGCCGTAGCCCGAACAGACCAACTCATCCAGCAATTCGGCGATCTGGCCATCCACCTTCTCCACCTTGCCGCCGTAGAACCGGCGGTAGTATTCCCACCGCCCGTCGCTCCAATCCGCCTGCCGCCGCGACTGTTGCGGCCACGGCTTGCCTTCGAGCGTGTCATCCTGGTTGGGCCATCGCGGCAACGTGGGGTCCATCTCCTTGCCGGCCTTGAGAAAATATACGTCGTGAGGGTTCAAGAGGGATACGACGTGGAAGAAGGGCCGCTTATTGACGATCCAATCGGCGTTTCGCCAGAACCGGCTCGCCTCGGTCACGGTGGACGGATCATGGCTGTTCTCGAAGGCCACCTCGAAGCCGTAGTGGCTCAAGTCGCCACCTAGATGAGACTTGCCGTGATATACCGTCTGGTATCCCGCCGCTTGCATCCGGTTGCCGATCGTGACCACTCCCTCTGCCAACGGGCCGCAACTCCTGTCTAGATTGGCATATACACCGTTCTGGCTGGGGTACAAGCCGGTGACAATCGCCGCCCGAGACGGGCCGCAGATCGGCGCGGTGCAGTAAGCGTTCTCGAAGAACACGCCGTTGGCGCACAATTCGTCCATGGCGGGCGTCGCCACGCCGAAATTGTTGACCGCCGCGGCAATCGTGTCGAATCGGTGCTGATCGGTTAAGATGAGGAGAACATTAGGCTTAGTCGGATGCATGTAGCGCCCTTCCCAGGTTGATCTCTGCTGCACTGTCTCCCGCCGTGACGCGCGGCGGCAAAGCCATCACCGGCACGTGTGCCCCCATGATAGGCATCGGGCGAGCAGATTCCACTACCGCAAAGGCGGGACCGGTCGGATCCGGTTCGGCCGCGGCCCGGAGGAAGTTGTGGGGAAGTCGCTTGGAAGTCATTTTTTTGCTTGTAACCATCCGCAATCCTGTGGTAAATTGGCGTGCGTGGTTTGAGTTACGGCCTAACCTACAAGCCTTTTGGTATCAACCGTTTTGCATGCCTTATGCGTCTGCATCGATGGCCCGCTATGATCTTGTTACGATAGCCCCGCACTGGGGATGGCGGTTGATGCCAGAATGGGAGATCGAGATGAGGAGTCGATTCATGCATGCTAAAGATCGTCAAGGTTTCACGCTTATTGAGTTGCTCGTGGTCGTCGCCATCATTGCCCTGCTGGTGTCGATCTTGCTGCCCAGTTTAGGCCGGGCGAAGGATTTGGCTCAGACAATCGTCTGCGCCAATCGCCACAAGGGTGTGCTGGCCGGGTGGGTATACTACGGCACCGACTTCAACGGCGTCTATATGGCCCCGTGGGACAGGTACCACTTCTGGCCCGGCTTGACGCTAACCGGCTGTTTTCAACAGCAGTACGCCTACACCTTGGTTCACTACGTGGCCGGTGGCGGCATCCCCAGCGGAGAGACCGTCTGGATGGCGGGCCGACCTGGCGGCCCCTGGTAC
>SPCN01000084.1 GCA_004525465.1 Chrysiogenales bacterium
AAAGATTTGCTCAAGGAAGCGGCGTCCATGGCCTCGGAAAATGTGACGGTGATGATCGTGTCCAGGGGCAAGTTGCCGGCGCCGTTGGCCGGGAAAACCGCGGCCACCTGGGGAATCTGGTCGTCCAGGACAATGTTTCCCAGATCGATCACTTCACCGTGGTTCTGCAGCAGCAGTTTGCTGCGGAACAGTCCGGCCGCATTCCAGCCCTCGACTTTCAGTTCGTAGCTTTCGAGCCGGATGGCGTCGAAATGGAATGAACCGTCGGCTCCGACCGTGCGGTAGCGGGTCGAACCGCCGCCGGTCAGGATGACGGTCGAATGTTCGGAGAACGTGCTGCCGTCTGAATTGAAGACAATGCCGTGAATGGAGCCTGATGATTCGATGACCATTTCAACGCTGGCGGTCTCGCCGTCCTGGGTCAATAGGCCCGAGGCCACGGCCGCCAATCCCGTGATCGGCTGTTTGGCCGCCAGTTCGAACGATCCGATGCGGATGCCGGGGAATTGGAAGGCGCCGCTGCCGTCGCTGGCGCTGTGGAAGACCTCCTCATTGCCGCAGGTCAGCGTGACTCCGACATCGGCAAGAAGACTGCCGCCGGCATCTTTGACGGTGCCGGCAACCGTGCCCAGGCCGTTGAAGCGGACGTCCAGCGTCACTTCCTGGCCGTGAAATTCGATCCGGCCCGAAGCGTATCCGACATCGCGGCCGTTTTGCTCGGCGGCCCTGAGCGAAAAAGATCCCAATGGAATATATTCGAAACGGTAGTTGCCTCCGGCATCGGCCGTGGTTTGGCCGCTTTTCAAAGTCAAAAGCGCGTTGGCGGCGATGGTGACACCGTCGGCCCGGAAAACCCGGCCGTTGACCATGCCGGTAGCCGCGGCCCGGATATCCGCCTGCACCGTCTGGCCCTCGTATTCGATGGCGCCCGCGGCCGAACCGGCCTGACCGCTGGCAGGGGCTTCGGCACTCAGCTCGAAATTTCCCTGGGCGATCTGGTCGAAGCGGAAGCCGCCGCTGTCGCTGCTGGTGGTGATGGCGCTGAACGGATAATTGCCCAAGCTTTTGATGGTCACCTGGGCGCCGGCGATGGGGTTCACCCCCGAACCGTCGTAAAAGGTCCCGCTTACCGTCCCCCGCGCCTCGAGCAGGACATCGAGATCGACCGTTTCGTTGTCAGCGACGATTTTTCCCGATTTCTTCCCCTTGCGGCCTGATGCCGGTGAGAACACCTCGACGTAAAAATTTCCCTTGGGAACATAGAGAAATTCAAACCTGCCGTCCGGGTCGGAAACATAGTAACCGAAAGGAACCAGGCCGCCGTAAGGATCGACATGTCGCTCGTGATACAGGATCACCTGGGCACCGGCGATGGCGTTGAGGCCATCGACGTCCAGCACCCTGCCGGTCACCCCGCCCGCGGGCTCCAGCACCACGTCGATGCGCACCTGGGTGTTGTTTCCCGCCAGCGTGCCGTTGGCCCGGCCTCCCAGCAGGCTGAGCGGGTCCTTGGCCGTGAGCGCGAGATCGCCCTCGGGAATCCCGCCCTGCCGGAATTCCCCTTGGCTGTCGGCTGTGGCCGTGAATTTTTCATCGGGGAAACCGACCGAACGTATCGTGACCTGGGCATTGGGAACGACAGCACCCTGCAGGGTCTTGACCGTGCCGTACACTTCTCCCCTGCCCTTCAGGCGCACGGTGACCGCTATGGTCTGCCCGTCGCTGCCCATGTTGAAATTCCTGCTGCCGCGGTAACCGTTGACCGTGTCTTCGGCTTCCACGGTGCAGGCGCCCGGAGGAACCAGGGTAAAGATGAATTCTCCGGCAGCATCGGTATTCAGCGTTTGTGACGGCAGATATCCTGCTTTTAAAATGACCGTGGCATTGGTGACCGGAGTAATGCCGTCGGGAGCGACGACTCTGCCGTTGATGGTGCCGGTGGGCTTGAGCACTAAAGCCACCTCGACCTGGGTGTCGGCAATGATCTTCCCTTGCTTGGAAACAATGGTAGGATAAAAGGCGCTCGAGGCTTCGACTCTGAAATCACCGGCCAGGGTATCGCCGAACAGGTATTGGCCGTCGGCAGCGGTGGTAACGCGCATATCATCACCCATGATGCCTATATAATCACCGACTTTTACCATGATTTTGGGAAATGAATAGAGCACGTTGGCCATGACCGGAGTCTGGCCGTCGGCGGCATAGGTGGTGACCCGGACCTGGCCCAAGCCGCGAAAATGGATGTCCTTGTTGTTGAGAAATTGGCCGGCATACTGCAAAACGGCATTGGCCACGCCGCCGTCAAGATTTTTTTGTGCCACCAGGACGTAACTCCCGGCCGGCAAATAATTGAAAGCGAAACCGCCGTCGTTGCCGCTGCGGCAGAACCCTTTTATCTGGTAATTCCCATCGGCGGCATAAACATACACATCCACCGCCGGCGAGCCATTGGCCAGATAGACCTTGCCCGAAATACCGCCGCTGACAGTGTTGGGAAACACCAGCGTTGTCCGTACCTGCTGGCCTTCGGAGAACAACTGCACTTGCGCGGATGCCTTCAAACCGTTCGTTGTGTCAACGGCCATGACCGAGTAGGTGCCAACCGGGACATCACTGAGCAGAAACTCACCGCTGCTGTCGGTCAGGGTGTGGTATGGAGTACCATTAAGATAAACCGTCACTTGCGGGCATGGGGTGCCGGCAAAAGAGAGCACCTTGCCGGCGATGGCGCCGTTGCCGCGCAGGATGAGGGTCACCTCGGCGGTCTGTCCCGCATAAACCGTTCCGCCGACGGAACTGTCGAGCAAGCCGCTTAGGGGATTGAAGGCCTGCAGGGAAAACGTGCCGACCGGGACATCCGTGAAAGCGAAATTCCCCTCGCTGTCGGTATTGGCCTGGGCGAAACAATTGCCGCTTCGATTCAGCCGTACGGTTGTTCCGGCAACCGCAGTTATGCCGTCATTGGCCAGTACCCGGCCGTGAATGGAGCCGGTTTGGCCGGGATAGACTAAAATATCAATATGGCCGATCTCTCCGGGATAAGAAAGGGCCGCGACCTGATAACCCATGGCATTGTCTTTGACCGCGAAAAGATTGATCCGCCCCAGCGGCATGTCCCGGATCAGGAATTCGCCGGCGTCATCGGCTTTTACCACATAAAATTCGGTGTCGACATCATTTTCGGCGTTGGCCTTGACATAGGCCCCGGCCGCCGGAGTCACGCCGTCCTGCAGCAGCACCCGGCCGCCCAGGCTGCCGAGGCCGCGCATGGTGATATCGATGCACAACCGCTGGCCGTGGCTGCGGATGGAGGTCCTGATTTTTTCGATCTTGCCGCTGGCCAGATCTTTCACGGTGATGGTGAATGGATCCGCGACCATTCTGACAAAATCGAACTGGTATTTGCCTTCGGCGTCGGAACGAATGGTTGAAATCGAAGTGGAGTTGGTAGCTACATCATAATTCCTGAGTTGCATGGCCGCGTTGGCGATCGGCGCGCCGGCCGCGCTCAAAACGCTTCCGAAGACCATGCCGCCCGGAGTGGTGATCGTGGCTTGAATGGGCAGCTCGACCGATGCCGGCTCCATGATATTGCCCCGCGTGTCCTTTAACCCAGAAACCCTGATGCGGCTTTCGACAAAGGGAGATATGGGATTGTCCAAGCCGATGATCACCACGCGCTGCGAAGGCTGCAGGAAAGCCGACAGGACTTTTTTGGGAGTACATGAATAATTTTCCAGTATTTTGGCGGAAACGCCGCCGACCGCCTGATTGAAGAACAGGGCCACGGCATGACCGGCTACATGGGCCGTGCAATCCTGGATGGCCGCGAGCAGCTTCAAGGAAGGCCGGCTGACAGAAATGATGTTGCCGTTGATGTTGGCATCGGCCACGCCGTCGTTGTTGAAATCGGTGGCCAGGACAAAACTGTCGGCCGCGGCGCTTACGTTCAGCCAGGAAAACGAATTGCTGCGGCATTCAACATTACTGAAGCGGACCTGGCGCAGATTGCCCGCCGTATCCGGAACAATCAAGGAAAGATCAAAAAAACCAGCTTCCAGACCCTTCACCTCCAGTCGATAGCCATTGCTGTCAAACACACCGAAAAGACCGAGCTCGGCGGGATTGGCGCCATTGCCCGGCAAGGAAAAGTATTCTCCGTATGGGATTTCGCGGACGATCTCGCCTGAAAAATTGCCGCTGCGGTTGGCCAGCGAATCGATGACCCGCAAATGGCAGGCCGGATTGATCCCGGCATGAGCCAGGGCGGCGGAGAAAAACGGGTTCTTGTAGGCGCAGGTCCGGGCCAGTTGCATTTGCCAATCGGCCAAAGCCAGGGTATTTAACGAATCATTGAAGATATTGCCGATCTCGGCGGCCAAACGGCCGCCCTTGCCGGTCAAACGCCGCAATTGGTCGAAGGGCAGGTCGCCGCTGCGGTTTCCCAGCCAGTCGAGGAGAAAGACTTCCAGGGACGGGAGGAGGCCTTCGCCGTAGGCGACCCTCTGTCCGGCTTCGATCAATTCCACGGCCCTGGTGTTGACCGTCTCCCTTTTGATGACCGGCAGGTTCTCGGGCAGAAAACCGGCCGGTGATTGGGCGATGCAATAGGCTTCACCCAAAAGGAGCATGGCCGCTTCGATCACGTTGGCCGGCAGCTTAAAAGCGTAAGCGGGGAGCACCAGCGTGTCGGGCGACAGCGGGATGCCCTGTTCGCCGACGCCGGCGGTCAGGATGAATTGGCCGCGGACCGCGCCTTCGGCCGCGAAAGCCGTGGCCCGGACTTTTCCGGTCTGCCTGGAGCGCATATGAAATTTGCCGACCTGCGATTCGCCGGGGGGAATGGTTTCGAATTCGATGCGTTCTGAGCTCAAGAGCTCGGTGCCGATGAGCCTGGCTTTGGGCATGGTCAGGGAAACCAGATTGGCGGTGGCCTTGGATGTATTGGTCAAGGTCATATACAAATCGTATTCTTCGCCGCTGCGCACCACGTCGGGATGGGAAAATACGACCGAAAATTCGGGATTACGCACCAGCACCGCACCCAGGGCCGAACCCTTGACCTCGGTGTCGCCGGAGGGCAGGCCGGAGAGAGTGCCTTTGAAATCGATCTTGATGGTGTGGGTACCCTCTTTCAGGCCTTCGGCCAGGAACTCGGCCATGCCGCTGAAAGCGGCCAGGATGACATCGACATCGTCGGCCGTGCCGATCATGCCGTCGGGTCCAGGGCAGCGCACCGGCACCGGCGTGCCGGGTATATGCGGCGGATTGGTTGTGGCCTCGCGCAGACCCTCGGGGAGAACGATGGTGGCCTGCAAATCTTTCAGTACCAAAGAACTGCCGGACGGCGCGTTGTTGCTGATGATGAACATGGCGCTGAAGAACTGGTTCAAAAAACCGATTTTATTATTAAAAACCAACAACCCGGCCATACTGGGAAGATTTGGACCCAGATCTTCTCCGGGCGATCCACCGCTTTCGGGTAATTGCAAATCAAAAGGCACGGTTTCCCTGCCGACAAAAAGTTCTCCGCCAAAGCCGCCGCCGCCGGCCGTACTCGAGACAACCTGCATGCCTTGCGGAGTGAAAACGACCGGGAAATCGAGTTTGACGACCTCACTTTCCACCAGCAGTCCGATCGAGAAACTGTAGACGGTGAAATTTTCGTCGGTGATCACAATTCCTTTTTCACGGATCTCATCCAGGGTGAGCGGCCGGGTTTGCACCTGGGTGACGATCACATCCATTACGTCAATGAACGCTTGATCGGGGACGGCGCGCAGCAGGGTCTTGCCGTCCTTTTCCAGGCGGATGTCGGCCAGCGTATAGGTTCCCTTCTGGGGCAGACCGGGGATGGCGAAAGCATGGCCGGGAAGGGTGGAGAGGGCGATGGCGCCGGAAAGGCCCGGCCCGCGCAGCTCGCCTTTTACGGTCATGCCGGCGGGAATGCTGCCGGAACCGGCCGAGAAAACGGTGTTGACGGCAGTCGGCATATTGACCGGCGCCGTCTGGCTGGCCGGATCGATTTTCAGGCTTACGCCCAAAACGGCGACCTGGCCGTGGGCGATGGCGTCATCGGCACGCAGAAATCCGCTGCATGCCAAGATAAGTAGCAGGCAATTTACCGCCAGAATTCTTTTTAAACAAAATCTCTCTCGCTTCGACATCACAACCTCCCCTGCCAATGCAAACCGAAATTCAATGCCCGGTTTTTTCAATTTTTTACTTTTCTGTCACCGTGACGGCCAACGCTTTACATAACGCGGTAATTTTCTGCATTTTTGTATCCAAAATATTGGTTTTGATTGCCCGGATTGAGGCGCTACCGCTGTTTACGGTATGAAAATAGAGTAAGGCTATTTCTTTGGAGCTGCCGCCCTCTACGTCATCCAGAGCCAAGGAAAGTACGATTTTTCCGGCGGCGTTGTCAAACGACTTGAAAAGGTGTCCCTTGAAACCCTTGGCCTTAAAAAGCGCTCCCTCCGAAATATCGCTGATTTGAAGAATCAGCGGATCGAATGCCAATTCCAAGGTAAGTGTCTTCAACGCTTCGATGCCATCGGCGATCAATTTCACGGTCAATGGTTTCCCTTTGACAACACTTTTCAGGTCCGATAAAAGCACCATCTGTCCTTTGGCTGCCTCGGCCACCGAAGCCTTTTCTTTATCCTCGGTAATTGCTTCCCCTTCTTCTTTTTTTGCAAATCGGGACAGATTGTCATTTTTTAGTTCGGGGCGGCCGCTTGCCTTTTGCGAAGACTCTTCGCTACTCTCATCAAAAGGGGATGGCGGCGGCGCCGCTTTCAGCCCGATTTCCTCTTCGGTTCCGACCCAGTAATTCAGCAGATCGGACTCGGCGATATCGGGAAACTTGATGATGCGCGGCGTGATGGTCAGGATGATATCGGTTTGATCAACCTCTTTTTTGTTGCTGGAAAAAATATGCTTCAGGATCGGTAAATCGGCAAGGCCGGGAAAACCACGCAGAATGTTTCTTTCGGTATCGCGCAAAAGGCCGGCCAACAGGCTTGTCTCGTTGTCTTGCAGGCGGATTATGGTTTTAACCGAGCGGTTGCCGATGGTCGGCGGCAGGACGCTGGTGCCCGGACTGGTGATGAAAGTCAATTCGAACTCGAGTTTCATACTGATCCAGCCGTCGTGGTGGATGCGCGGAGTCAATTCGATATTGATGCCGATATCCTGCATCTGATAGGAAGTGATCGGCTGCTGGTTAAGGGAACCGCTGCCGTAGTTTGGCACAAAAGTGGTGGTCGCGATGGGCACTTTGTCGCCCAACCTGATCTTGACCGTTTCCTGATCCAGTACGCGCAGTTGCGGTTTGGCCTTGATCTTGGATTTGGAATCGTTCTGCAGCAGTTTGTAGCTGATGGAAGGGACTTGAAAAACAAAATCCGACGAATCGACATGACTGAAGCGGTTGCCCCTGAAACTTGAAACCGTATCGCTGGCAAGCGGGCCGGGAGAAAATGTTTCCAGAATATTGTATTGGCTCAATTCTATGCCGTACTCCTTCATGCGGCTCTTGTTCGCTTCAATGATCTCGACATCGATCAGCAATTCGGCCTTGGGCTTGTCCATGATCTGTAGCAGTTTTTCCACCATGGCCACTTTTCGCGGCAAGTCCCTGACCGTGATCGTGTTGAGTCCGGGATTGACGGCCGTGGTCTTGCAGCCGGTCACCGACGCGATGATTTTCTGCATTTGCTCAGGGTCGGCGTTGCTCAGGAAAAATGTTTTCATGATCAGTTCATCGTATTGCCGCCGCTTGGCCGGAGTATCGGGTGCGATAATGATGGTTTTGCTGTCGATGATTTTGTAAAAAAGCTTGGTTTGCAGCAATATTTTTTCCAGGGCGTCCTTGAAAAAGACGTTTTCCAAATCGACCGAGATTTTCTTTGACTGGAAGGCCTCGTCGAAAAGAAACTTGATCGAACTCGATTTTTGCAGCATCTTAAAAAGCACTTTTAGATCCACGTCCCCCAATTTCAAATCCAGGGGAGTTTTGTTGAATGCGAGTTCTTTGGCCGGTTCCGTTGCCTTGCTTGCTTTCTCCTTTATCTCCTCGATTTCGGTTTTTTCATCATTTTGCCTTCTTTGCTCATCCAGCTTTTTGAGAACCGATTGTTTTTTCTTCCTGGCATCATTGTTTTCAGGATTGAATTCAAGAGCTTTCTGAAATTCGAACAGGGAAAGCTTCCAATCGTCCTGGTTGAAAAAAACATCTCCCCGGCGCAGATGAAAATTGGAGGCGTTAAATAGAGCCTGATTCAGCGAAACCCGGAAGCGAACGTTATCGGGATCGTGGCGAATGGCTTCCAGGTAATAGCGAACCGCCTCGTCAAGTTCCTTGCGGGCATAAGCCTTTTCCCCTTTTTTAAACGCGCGATTGCCGGCGCAGGAGCAAAGTAAAATGGAAATTACAAAGACAATGAATAACTTATTTCGGTTAGAATTTACAAAACGAACCGACTTGCTGCCAAATGGGGAAAAAACCAAATCGCATGCAGATTTCATTATGCTTTTGACTCCTTTTGTTGAGGGTAGTCTTGAAGACATTACTGTTTTCTACCTTGCTCCGCCAACTGGCTAAACTGATAAAATTCATGCACCTGTTACCTGCCTGAAAATCAGGAAGCTGAAAAAGGTATCTCTCTCCCGTGGAAGAACAGTTCTATCAGGCTGAAATTTTATTGT
>SPCN01000010.1 GCA_004525465.1 Chrysiogenales bacterium
ATGGCGTCGTGGGTTGCGGCATATGCCGTGATCATGATCACCGGCAGTTCCTGTTCGTGGGTCTTGATCTTTTTGAGCAGTTCGATGCCGTTCAGATCGGGCATGCGGATATCGGAAATGACCAGGTCGTATTTCCGACCCTTCAGCTTCTTCAGCGCATCCAGGCCGCTCACCGCTTCATCCACCTGGTAACCCTCCTTGCCCAGGACGAACGACAGCATGTTGCGCAGACTGTGATCGTCATCCACCAGCAGTATATTTACGGCCTGTTGAAGCATATCACTACCTCGGTGCCAAGATTTTTTTCGGACTTGATCTCCATTTTGAACCCATGTTCCTCGACGATCCTTTTAACGATATTCATGCCCAAACCAATGCCAAAGGCGAATTTGGAATAAAAAGGCATGAAGATCTTTTCGACTTCATTGCGGTCCATACCCACGCCAAAATCGTGGATGGACAAGTAAACGGCTTTGGCGTCCTGAAACAGATTGATCTCGATCTCACCGTGTTCCTGCAGCGCTTTCACGGCATTGTTCATCAGGTTCCAGACCAGCTGTTTGATCTTCTTGAAATCGGCATGGACCATGTTCCCGGGATTGTATTTTTTAATGAAGCGCACCCTGCCCAGGTTGTGCGCTATCATGGCCACCACGTCATCCACAACTCCGGCCAGGTCAAATTCCGAAATATCCAGAGGCGACTGCCTGGAAAAATTCAGGAATTCCTCAATAAAAGCCGAAAGCCGGTCCGATTCCTTGACGATGATGTCCATCAAGTTCTTACATTCTGGCTCCAGGGTGAGTTCCTGGCGTAAAAACTGCACCGAGCCGGAGATCGAAGTCAGCGGATTGCGTATTTCATGGGCGATACCGGCCGCCATTTCACCTATCAAGGCCAGGTGCTCTTTTTCCTTGAGCTTGTTTTCAATTTCCTTGATGGCGCTCAGGTCGGTGATCAGAAATACGAGCAGGCGCTCGAAAGAGGACACTTTTTCAATGGAAGAAAGGGAAATCCCCAGCGAAAATCCGCGCAGGGTTTTTTCAAAATAATAGGAGTTGTTGCTCTGCCATATCTTTTGTATTTGAGGCAGTTCCTCTTTGGTCAACAGCTGGTCAAAAATATTTCCTCCTTTTTTCAGGCGCAGGAAAGCGGCAGCCTTGGCGTTAAAGGAAACGATCCGCCCCTGAGGGTCGGAAGTGATGAAGCCATTCTCCATTTTTTCCATGACCGAATTGTTCAGCAGGATCATATCCTGCAGGTTTTCCTGGATGTTTTTCAGCTGCTGGCCGGTCTTTTTTATCCTTTCAAAATAATAGGAAGAAATGAAACTGACGCTGGAGAAGGCGATGAAGCTCATCAGCAGGTTGTAAATGAAGGTTCCCAAAGAAACATCGCCTACGGCGAAGTTCGGATAAAAAGAAATGATTTCCAGATAGAGCAAGTCGGAGAGCGTCCCGAAAGAAATGAACGACACCGTGGCTATGATGAGCGTATCGCGCCGGGAAAGGAAAATGGAAGCGACGATGATAGGCAGGATATAAAGAAAATAAAAGGGACTGACGATGCCCCCGGAAAGATACACCAACAGGGTGATCATCAGGATATCGAACGTCAGCTGGACATAAAGCAGATTCCGGGTTTTGAGCAATTTCCCCAGTGGGAAAAACAGAATGCTGATGACGACGGCCGCGGCTAAGGAGATGATAATGCTCAGCAGCGCAAAAGGAGCGTTGAAAAAAAGCAGAATGATGAGCGACACCAAGGCCAGGGCCGACAAAATCGCGATACGGATGGAATTGAGAAAGATTAATCTTTTTTGCAGGTTCTGATCTTCAACGGCAATCAAGTTTCGCTTGTTAACCCACTTTGCCGATGATATCGAACAAGGGGAGATACATGGCTACGATAATGCCTCCGACCAAGCCGCCCAGAAACAGGATCATGATCGGTTCCATCAACGACACGAGAGCCGTCACGGCCTGGTCTACTTCTTCATCGTAAAAATCGGCCACTTTACCGAGCATGGTGGCCAGGGAGCCGGTCTGCTCGCCGACAGCGACCATCTGGGTCACCATATAGGGAAAGCGCTTGGTCTCTTCCCAGGACTCCCATAACGGTTTTCCTTCCTGGACCAGGGAGCGGCTTTTCAGCACCGCGTCTTCGATGATCGAGTTGCCCGACGTCTTGGCGGTGATGGTCATGCTTTCGATGATCTCGACTCCCGAAGTCAACAGGGTGGCCAGGGTGCGGGTTACGCGGGCCACGGCCACCTTGATCAAGAGTTCGCCGAAAATCCATATCTTCAACTTGATGTTGTCGATCACGCGCCGGCCCTTGAAGGTGGCGTTATAGGAGCGGAAAGCGAAGATGATCACGACGAGGATAATGACGACGAATATGAAATTGCCGACCAGGAAATTGCTGGCTCCGACCACCATTTGGGTCGGCAGGGGAAGTTCGGCTCCCAATTGCCCGAACATGTCGGTGAAAACCGGAACGACCTTCCATAAAATGACCCCGGTCAGTAAGAGGGCGATCACCAGGACGGCAATCGGGTAAGCCAGGGCCGATTTCACTTTGCCGAGCAATTTGTTCATGTTCTCGACGTATTGCGAAAGGCGCAACAGGATAGTGTCCAAATTACCGGAAGCTTCGCCGGCCTGTATCATGCTGGTGTACAGTTCATTGAAGACCTTGGGATGCTTTTTCATGGCGTTGGACAGGTTGGCCCCGCCTTCGACATCCTTGCGGACCTCCAGCAGTACGTTTTGGAAATACTTATCCTTTTGCTGCTTACCCAGGATGCCAATGGCCTGGGTGATGGGCAGGCCGGCGTTGAACATGACCGAAAGCTGGCGGTTGAAAACGGCAATGGTCTTGAGCGAAACACTCTTGCGTCCACCGACAAAGGGGATATTGATTTTAAGTTTCTTACGCTCGATGCTTAACACCTGGATCGCTTCTTTTTCCAGGGCAGTGATTATTTCATTGGAATTCAGGCCGCGACGCTCACCTTCCACAATGCTTCCAATTCTGTTTTTTCCTCTGTATTTATAAATTGGCATGTTTTTTCCTCCTAAAATGAAGGCACTTTGCTTGCGCTTGAAGTGGCGGTCGCGGTAGCATGGCTTGTCTTGAACTGGCTGGACAAGGCCGTGGGACCGCGGTTGATCAATTCCTGCAGTTCCTCGGGATTGTGGGAAACGCTCATGGACAGTTCAAGCGAAATATCACGCTTGAAATAAAGATTGGCCAATGACTGATTGAAAGTGATCATACCGAATTTTTCCTGCCCCATCTGCATGGAGGCGTAGATCTGATGGATCTTATTGTCGCGGATCAGGTGGCGGATGGCCGGCGTAGGGATGAGCACTTCGATGGCCAGTACCCGGCCCCGGCCATCGGCTTTGGGCAGCAGCGCCTGGGTGACGATGCCTTCCAGGTTCATCGACAACTGGGTGCGAACCTGGTCCTGTTGATGAGGCGGAAAGACATCGATGATGCGGTTGATGGTCTGAGCGGCCGAGTTGGTGTGGAGAGTAGCGAAGGTCAAGTGACCGGTCTCGGCGATGGTCATGGCGGCCTGGACGGTCTCCAGGTCGCGCATTTCACCGATCAGCACCACATCAGGGTCTTCGCGCAGAACCGAACGCAGTGCCAGGGGAAAGCTTTTGGTATCGGCATGCAATTCACGCTGGTTGACCATGGCCTTGCGGTGGGAATGCAGGTACTCGATGGGGTCCTCAATGGTAATGATATGCACTGGGTTCTCTTTGTTGATCTTGTCGATCATGGAGGCCAGGGTCGTGGTTTTCCCCGAACCGGTCGGCCCGGTAACCAGGATCAAGCCGCGGGTCTTGTTGGTCATGGTCGGGACAATAGACGGCAGGCCAAGTTTTTCAAATGACCAAATCTCGTAGGGTATGCGGCGGAAAGCCCCGGCCACGGCGCCGCGCTGCATGAAGACATTGGCTCGGAAACGGGCCAACCCCTTGATGCCGAAGGAAAAATCGAGTTCCCAGTTCTCTTCAAATTTGTATTTCTGGTTGTCATTGAGAATGCTGTATATCATTTGCTTGGTTTCGGCAGGAGAAAGCACCGGATGCTCAATTCTCTTCAAGAGACCATGGATACGGATCAACGGTTGGGAATTGGTAGTGATGTGCAGGTCAGTTCCGCCTTCATCCACCATGATCTTCAGCAATTGTGGAAGTGGCAATGCCATGCTTCTCTCCTTACAATCTCGTCGTTTCCCTTAAAACTTCTTCGATGGAGGTGATCCCCTGCTTGATCTTTTCCAGCCCGCTCTGGCGCAGGGTCAGCATCCCCTTTTCCTTGGCTTTCTGCCGCAACTCCGAAGTCGAAGCCCCGATCATGATCATTTCACGTATCTCGTCATCAAGTTCCATGACTTCAAACAGGCCAACCCGGCCTTTGTAACCGGTGTTGCTGCATTTGTCACAGCCTTTGGGCTCGAATATCTGGATGGCTTTAGCTTCTTCGGGAGTGAAGCCGATCTCGATCAGGGTCTGGGCCGGGATCTTGCCGACGGACTTGCAGCTGCTGCAGAGCCGGCGGATCAATCTCTGGGCCTGGACCAGGCGCAGGGCACTGGCCACCAGGAAAGGTTCAATACCCATATTGATCAGGCGGGCCAGAGTGGACGGCGCATCGTTGGTATGCAGGGTGGATAGGACAAGATGGCCGGTCAGGGCGGCCTTGATGGCGATGTCGGCGGTTTCAAAATCACGAATCTCGCCCACCAGGATGATGTTGGGATCCTGACGCAGGAAGGTGCGCAAGGCGGCCGGGAAGGTCAGGCCGATCTGCTCCTTGATGTTGACCTGGTTAATGCCGAAAATATTGAATTCCACCGGGTTTTCCGCGGTCAGAATGTTTACTTCCTCATCGTTCAGCTTGGCCACGGCCGAATAAAGGGTGTTGGTCTTTCCCGAACCGGTGGGACCGGTGACCAGGATGATGCCCCAGGGCTCCTTGATGTTTTTTTCGAATTTCTGCAGGGACAGGGGTTCGAAACCGAGCTGGGTCAGGTCCAGCTTCAGCTGGTCCTTGTCCAGGATGCGGATAACGATCTTTTCGCCGTGGATGGTGGGCAGCGAGGAAACGCGCATATCCACCACTTTTTTGACCGTGGTGGTGTCTATCCTGGTTTTGATGCGGCCATCCTGGGGCAGGCGCCGTTCGGCGATGTCCATTCCCGAGATGATTTTCAGCCTCGAGGAGACTTTGTTTTTCAGGTTCATGGGCGGCTTCATGTATTCGTGCAATATCCCGTCGATGCGCAGGCGGACGCGGAACTCTTTTTCGTAGGGCTCGAAATGGATATCCGAAGCGCCCTTGATGATGGCATCGTTGAAGATCAGGTTGACCAGCTTGATGGCCGGGGCATCCTCGTCGATGTCCCCTTCCATGAAGCCGTCATCTTCTTTGGTCTCCAGGACCTCCACGGTGGAGTCTTCACTCAACTCGATCTCGTCAAGGAACCTCTGGGCTTCGATGCCGGTGGAAGAACCGTAATATTTGTCAATGGCCTCCAGGATCGATGATTCGGGGGCGATGACCGCCTGGATGCGCAGGTTGGTGGTGAAGCGGATCTCCTCCTGGACGAACAGGTTTGAAGGATCGGCCATGGCCAGGGTCAGGTTGGATCCGATGCGGTGAATGGGGATAACCACGTGCTTGCGGGCAATGTCGGGCTTGATCAGTTCGATTACTTTATCGTCAATCTCGAACTTGGCGAGGTTGATCGACGGGTAACCGAATTGCTTGCTCAGGACCTGGGCGATGTCCTCTTCGGTCACATGCCCGAGGCGGATCAAAACACTGCCGAGTTTTCCCGGTTCCTTTTTTTGCACCTCCAGCGCGTGCTGAAGCTTCTCTTCCGTTAACTTTTTTTCCTTAAGTAAAAAATCTCCTAAACGCATTGCCATTGGCTATATTGTAGTGAAATAAAAATCAAATGTCAATTTTTTCATTTGAGCAAATAAAAACCGGAAATCGCCAGGTTTTTCATATAGCCCATATGGTCAAAGCCCAGGGCGAAATCGACCAGGAAATTTCCCAGATTGAAACCGAATCCCAAACCATACAGGACATTGGCCTTGCGGCCCAAAATATACTTGTCGCACAGGTCGCTCAGGAAACCGGCGCGTAAAAACAGCTTGTTTTGAAAAAGGCCTTTTTCAACCCCCAGTGATACCGGCTGCGCATCCTGGCCGTTGTGATAAAGATCGCCTTTGGCCACGTCGATATCCAGGAAAATCCCCAGCTGGGCGTCCGGCCGCAGGGCCAGGCCGCCGACCAGCCGCCGGGCCAGGCGCAGTTCACTGAAAGCCGTGGAGATGACCGGATTGGAAACATTTTTTACCATGAGCCCGGCTTTGAAATATTGACCCAAGTCGGCGCTGATCCCCACATCGAAGTTTAGCTTGGAAAATTTTTTTTCGGCGCCCGACCAGGCGAAGTGCAGAAAATCCTTGGCATTGGCACCTGGCAGAAACGGAGTTTCAGTGATTGAAGCGTTGAATTCGGCGTTGCGCCCTTTCAGGTAGTGGGCCGTAGCTCCCATTGCCAGGCCTTGCCCAAGGGGAATGGCGATGGCCAGCGAGTAATCACTATATTGAAAGCCGATGAAGCGCATTTGCAGCGAAGCGATATCGTCATTGGTTATGTCGCCGGGCGGTTTGGCCAGAATGGAATTGGCCTCGGGGAAAATCACTGCCGCGTCGAACTTGGCCAAGGACAGAGCATAACCCTTGCCAGCATAACCGGGATTGCTGAATTGAAAACCGCTGATACCGTTCTTGGCTGCGAAGATAGAGTCAAGCTTGCCGAGCAGAAGCGTCTTGGTTTCCGCATTCAGGTCCTGGAAATTTTTAAGATCGTAAGCACTGATCCCGGCCCAATGGCCTGCCGCATCCTGGAAATCCAGAAAACTGCTTTGATACTGTAATCCTCCCAGGGATGCCTGCAGAGAATTCAGCAGGGCCGGGTTGATGTATATGGCATTGTAATCATAATTGAAAGCCAGGGAGGAATAACCGAGCGCAAGAGAACGCGCGCCGTAAAAATAAGGAAAAAAGGAATGGCTGGGGAGAAATAGGCCGAAGATCATGAACAGAAAGAATATTTTTTTCATTTTTCATTAAATATAACGAAATAACAAAAATTGTCAACTGCCAAGCCCTCCATAACGCAAATCAGCGGGAAAAAAGCCGTAAAATGGGCTTGACACGCGAACGCATTTTTGTTACTCTTGAACTTGTCGGGGGTCTATAGCTCAACGGCTAGAGCTACCGGCTCATAACCGGTTGGTTCCAGGTTCGAATCCTGGTAGGCCCAGTAAATGCGTCCAATTTAAGGAGTTCACTTGAAAGAAGGACTCGATGTTTTATACGTGTTGCAGCAAAAAGATGACCAACTAAAAGAAATCGGAAATACAATTAAGGAAATCCCCCTCAGGATCAAGGAACTGGAAGACGAGCGCGACTCCCGCTCCGACATGATCGAAAAAACCAAGAAAAAACTTCAACACAACAGCGAAGAAAGAAAAAAACTCGAACGGGATATCTCCGCCATCAAGGACAAGATCGCCAAGTACAAAGAACAAATGAAAAAAGTGACCACCAACAAGGAATACCAGGGTTTCAGCAATGAGATCAAATTCGAAGAAAGCATTATTACTACCGTGGAAGAAAAAATAATTGAAAAAATGGTCGAATCGGACGAGATCATGGGCTTGATCCGCGACGCGGAAAACGAATTCAATAAAATTGCCGAAACATACAACCAGCAGATAAAGGATATGCACAGCAACCTGGAATACCACAAAAACAAGCTGGCCGAGGAAACCAAAAACAAAATGGAGTTGCGCACCAGGGTGGATGCCAAGCTTCTAAAAGCCTATGACAACCTTTATGTCAAAAAAGCCGGGAAAGTCGTCTCCTATGTGCAGACCGATTTCTGCGGCGTCTGCAATATCAAGATCCGTCCCCAGGTCCTGAGTGAAATGATCATCTCCAACGATGTGCTGATCTGTGAAAGCTGCGGCCGGATTTTGTTCAAAAAAATTGTCGGTGCGGGTGAAGAATAATTCTATTTCACTTGGGGAGAGTCCCGGGATGAATGAGCAGGAATTAGCGGACTTAAGCGAAATCGCGCGCCAGATCATGATCATCAAGATGATCGGCCGTTCCGGCAAGCCGGAAAACCTCTACGTACATTTCAAGCTGACAGCCGCTGACAACGCCGGCGCCGGCAAAGAAATTCTATCCCGGCCATGATCCAGTTTTTCCATGTCTACAAGCAGTATTTCCGCAGCAATGAAGCCCTGAGCGACATCAACCTTTCCATTGAACGGGGGGAATTCATTTTCCTCACCGGGGCATCGGGAGCGGGAAAATCTACCCTGCTCAAACTGATATACAAGGAAGAGGAACCCAGCAAGGGACAGATCCTGATCGATTCGATCAACAGCACCCTTATCCCGCCCGGAAAACTCTACAAGCTGCGCAGACAGATCGGAATTGTGTTCCAGGATTTCAAGCTGATGATGAACCGGACCGTGCATGAGAACGTGGCCATCCCCCTGCTGGTCAGAGGAGATAAAAAGGCTGCGGTGGAAAAGAAAGTGAACAGCACCCTGGCCCTGGTAGGCCTGAGCCACCGCAAGCGCTACCTGACATCCCACATTTCGGGCGGCGAACAGCAGCGGGTGGCCATCGCCCGGGCCGTGATCGGCAACCCCAAGATCCTGATCGCCGACGAACCGACAGGCAACCTGGACACAGAGTTGTCCATCGAGATCATCCGCATATTGGAAAAAATCAATGCCAGCGGCATCACCATGATCATCGCCACCCACGATATGAACCTGATCAACCTCTTTCCCAAACGCATCATTAAATTGGACAAGGGACAACTGGTGTTGGACAAAGCCAACGAGGCCGTTTAATGAAATTCATGGCGCGTGCGGTTCAGCAGGCCCTGAACAATATACTGCGCAACAAAACGGTTAATTTCCTGTGCCTGGGCATCATCGCTTTTACATTGCTGGTTCCGGGGATATTCAATTATATTTCCTTCAATCTGGACAGTTACATCAGCAAACTGAGCGAAAACATCGAAGCGATCTTTTACCTCAGGGAGGACGGCAACAGTGCGGATATCGAAAAGATGCTGCAACGGATCCAGGGCAACCTTCTGGTTAAAGAGGTGGGTTTTACTTCCAAGGATAGGGCCCAGATGAAATTCACCCAGGAATTTCCCGAATTGCAGTACATTCTGGCCGAATTCAGTGATTCTCCCTTCCCGGCGTCCATCAATGTCAAGTTCCGTACAGACGCTCGCAACGTGGTGCAGATCGAATCATTCATCCGTGATATCGAAAAAAACAGCATCATCGAAAGCGTTCAGCTCAACCTGGACTGGGCCAGAAAGATCGCTATGATCAAGAAATTTGCCTCTTTCGCCGGTTTTTTCCTGAGTGCCATCCTGCTCATCGTATCTATTTTCATCATTTTTAATGTAGTGAAGATCAATATTTTTTATCGCAGGGACGAGATTAATATCCTGAGGCTGGTCGGTGCCACCGACTGGTATATAAAAACTCCCTTTCTGCTCGAAGGCCTGATCCTGGGATTTCTGGGCGGTCTGCTGGCCGGCGGCCTGCTGCTGGTCACCATCAGGGTTTTTCCGGTCTATGCCAAGTTCATCTTCAATATCGTCAAGCAGCTGATCGATTTCAGACAGCTGCCGCTGAGGATCTTCTGGGAAATGGTCATTACCGGTTCGGCCATCGGCTTGTTCTCATCTTTCATCTCCCTGCGCCGCTTCATCAAAACCACACCCGGATAGCTTCCCGGCAACTTGCTTTTTTAGATTACTGACTTTTTTTCAAATGTGCGTTACACTTGATCTCAGGAGTTGTATTGAAAACAAAAGTCCCACTTTTCCGTATGAATCATTTGTCGCCCTGCGACGCACTCATATTCCCGGCGCTATTCCGTCCGCCAAAATGAGGAACCGAACATGATCATACCGCTGTTGCGCATCGCCCTGATTTCCAAGCATGAAAACACCTGCGGCTTTTATAAGGATATGCTTTCCAGACGCGAAAACATCATATTGGAAACCTATGCCGGAACTGATGAGCTGAAGAGAAGCTGCCGGGAAAAACTTTATACGGGATTAATCGTGGATATGTGGACACACATCGCTTCTGCCAATGCCGACAAAGAGTTCGTCTATACCCTTGATAAAGTATTCCCCATTCTTTATATCGGCGACAATGACCAGAAACCGTCCGAGTTGCACCCGGGCGGGGGCTGGCTGATGGCGCGCCAGCATGAGATCAAAATCCTGGAAGATTTTATCCAGAACCAATGCCGGGACATGAAGCCGCGCGGTATCCGCACCGGCATGCGCAAGGATCTTTTCTTTAACACTCACGCCCAATTAGGCGGCCAGGAAAAATCATTCAAGACCAACACCAAGAATATTTCCCAGAACGGTTGTTTTGTCATTTCCGTCCATGAACAGCCGTGCGGCACCCCTATCTGGCTTTCCATCAACGACCTGCACGATAAAACCCCCATTGCGGCTGAGATCAGATGGAGCAAGCCCTGGGGCAACGATTTCCTCTCCCTGCCTGGAGTAGGAGTAGTATTCAGGGAGATCAGCCTTGCCCAACGGCAAGCGCTGACGGAATTTCTGAAATAAACCAGTTTTTTGAAACAGCCGGCTGATCAGACCCGAGCATCCTTCAGTGCTTCTTCCAGCCGTTGCAATCCCTTGGTCACCGTTTCGGGATCGCCAACAGCGGATATGCGGAAATGTCGCGGCATTTGGAAGTACCGGCCTTCGGTGACCACCATGTGGTATTTTTTATATAGCAGGGCGTAGAATTTTTTAATATCCACCACGCTTTTTACTTCCGGGAAAAAAAGCAGGCCGTTCCTGGGAATGTAACAGGAAAGGAAGTCGGTCCGGTCCAAATAGGCACTGATGAGCTCACGGTTGGTCTTGATGCGCTGGCGTACACGCTGTTCCAGTTCAGCAAGCAATGGGTGTTCGAGCAGGATGTGGGCCAGGTACAGAGGGGTAAACGGAATCTCCGGTGTCAGGTAATCACTGAAATTACGGGCTTTTTCAATGATGTTAGCCGGGGCGAATGCCCAGCCGATGCGCATGGAACCCAAGCCGTAGAATTTGGAAAGCGAAGCGGTGACAATGAATTCAGGGTATTCGACAAAAAGTGACTTGTCCCGGTAAAATTTGCCGTAGACCTCATCGATGAAGATCGTGATATTCCGTTCCTGGTTGAGGGTTTTCAGATACTGCAGGACTTCGCCGGAAATCTGGTTTCCCGACGGGTTGTGCGAATCGGTCAGGATGATCATCTTGGTCTTTTCAGATACGCTCGCAGCGATGGCCGCTACAGTCAAGGAAAAATCAAGGGGGTCACGCTTGAAGAAGCGAATCCTGGCACCCAGGTAAGCCGGTACCTTGAACATGGGTTCATAGGCCGGGAATTCGATAAGAACCTCGTCACCGCGCCTGAGCAAAGCCGACCAGATGATGAAATTGGCCATACTGGTCCCCAGCGACAGAAAAATGTTTTCCTGCGGCACCATGGCCTTGCGGCTCAGGGTTTCGAGCAGGTGCCGGCTGCCGACTAAGGCGTCACCGGGAAAAGCATTCAATTTGATTGATTCACGCTGGAAGGGCAATTCGTCTTCAGCCAGAAGGAACTCCATGTTGGAATAGGAAAAATTGATCTCTATATCCCGGGAGTAGGTTTTAAAGGTGAGCAAGTGTTCAATTTTCAAATTTCTCGGCATATTTCCCCCTATGAAACAAGCACAACGCGCAGCCGCTTTTTTTCCAGGGTGACTCGCAATTTGAGTTCCTTATCAGTTTTGGTAACAATATCCACAGCTGGCAAACGGATTTCACGCTCAATGAAATCACTGACGGCGTGGGCGAACCGGCCCGATCTTTCAGCTTCTCCAGCAAGGGCATCGATTAAATCCTTGTCAATATTGAATTGGCAGTGATAGCGAACCTGCATATCCCGGCGCAGTTTCTCCAGTTGGATGGCGGCAATCTTTTTCAGGTGCTCGATATTGAGGGGGGTGAACTGGATGATCTCATCGACCCAATCCAGCACATTCATGATCTTGGGGGAAATGACGATCTCCCCGGAGCGTGGATCGTCCTTGACAAAACCGATGGCCGAACCCTTTTTCGCTTCGCCGATGCCGGTAAGGTTTAAAATGAAAATGATGTTGGCCAGATAGTGTTTTTTGCCGCCATGGTCGACGACTTCACCTTTACTCAGCACCTTGCCCAGGAAATACAGCACCGACGAATGCGCAGTCTCGATATTTTCAAACAGGATCACCGAAAAAGGATGATTTTCGATTTCGCGGATGAGCATCCCGGAACTGCCCTCTTCATCACCGTGGATCAACTTTTCGGCGTCATCGGCTTTTTTTAATCCGCCCAGATCTATTATGCGCAGTTTTTCCGGACTTCCGAACAGGTACTCGGCGATGCGGGAAGCGACAAAACTCTTGCCAACGCCGGTCGGCCCCAGGAACAGGAAAATACCTTCCGGCTTCAGTGTGTTTGGCCTTGTTTCCAGTTTGGCCAGCTTAATGATCCGCGATATTTCCTCAAGGGCGCTGGTTTGGTTGACTGCAGCTTTCTGCAGGTAGGCCAGCATGCCGCGGTAATGCTCATGGGTATCGAGAGCTACAATTTCAATGGGAAGCTTGGAAATGCTGCTGATGCTCTGATAAATGTGCTGGATGCTCAGGGTCCTTGTCTTTTTCAAGGATGCCTTGGAGCAGGCAATATCCAGCAATTCAATCGCCTTGTCTGGAAAGGCGCGGGTGGGAATGAATCGCTGAGCCAGAGTGAATATGCGTGCGAACAAGCCGGCGGGGATGCGCAAATCGTAATAGTTTTCAAAATAGCCTTTCACCCCGGCCAGGATCTTCAGCATTTCGTCTTTTTCAGGCTCACTGAGAAGAATGGCCGAAAAATTGGCGGCCATGACCTCGTCGCTTTTGATGTATTTGTAGTAGTCCTCGGGTGTGGACGCGGCGATGATCAGCAAATCCCGGCTGGCAATATGGGTTTTCAGCAACCCCTGGATCTGGCTGCCGCGACCCGGCTGCGCACTGCCACCCAGCGACTGGCCGTTCATTTCATCCAGGAAAAGGATGATGCGCTCCCGGTTCTTCCTGATCTCGGCAAACAGTTTTTCAAAATCTTTGGCCAGCAGGTCGAGGGATTCCCGGGAATAATAAAACTGGTTCAGCGAAAGTTCGAGGATGACCTTGCCCCGCAGGTTGGCCGGGACCCGGCCGCGGTTGATGCGGTTGGCCAGCTCGGTGATCAGGGCCGTTTTGCCCACGCCGGGCTTGCCGACCAGGATGATATTTTTTTTCAGTTTGCGCAACAGCGTTTCCATCAGGGCTTCCAGTTCCTTTTTGCGGCCCAAGAAAGGCATGCGCTCCTTGCCCCCGGCCAGGTCGCTCAAATTGCTGATATAAATGTGAAATTCCGGGGAGATGTCCAACTGCTCCAGTTTCGGACTCATGGGTTCAAAAACCAAAGATGGACCGACCTGATTGTTTTTGAACGCACTTCATATCAAATGCTCCTGTCGATGAAACGGAATTTCAGAATGGTGCGAAAAATGATCTCCAGGTCAAGACGGAAGGTCCAGTTCTGTATATAATAAATGTCAAATTCAATACGCTTGTCCAGGGGAGTGTTGCCGCGCAAACCGTGAACCTGGGCCCAGCCGGTCATGCCTGCCTTCACCCGGTGGCGGAGCATGTAGCGCGGTATGCTTTGCTTGAATTTCTGGACCAGTTCGGGACGCTCAGGTCGCGGCCCGACCAGGCTCATGTCCCCGGCCAGGACATTTATCAGTTGCGGCAGTTCGTCCATGGAGAGTTTACGCAGGTACTTCCCCACCCTGGTCACGCGCGTATCGTTCTGCGGCGACCAGATCGGGCCGGTTTCCTTCTCGGCGTTGCAAACCATGGTACGGAATTTGATCATTTTGAAGATGCGTCCGTCCAGACCGAGGCGGGTCTGGCGGTAAAACACCGGCCCCGGCGAATCAAGCTTCAGCAGCAGGGCGGTCAGGGCGAACACGGGCAGAAAAAAAACCAGTCCGCTCAGCGCGACCAGCAGGTCGAACAAGCGCTTGCTCAGAGCCGGCCAGCCCTCAAGGGGGATGTCGCCCAGGTTTATAATCGGCAACCCCTCGATGTGCTCCAATCCGGATTTCAGTGAAACAAGCTGCAGGATATCCGGTACCAAGCGTATGTCAAGCAGCAGGTTGTTGGCGTTTTCGATAAGTTTCATGATGGTGCCGTATTCGCTCAGCGGTAGGGCCACGAAAAGATCGGTAATGCCGTGTTTTTTCACAACCCGCTCCAGCTCGGCATAATTTCCCAGGACCCGGGCCCCGGTCTCCGGCGCCAAAAAACCGCTGACCTCCAGCCCGAAATGGCCATACTTGGCTAGATTGGCCGCCGTCATCTTGGCCAGGTCCCCACAACCGGCGATCAGTACCTTGGAAACACCGTTGCGGCTCAAGGCCAGACGGCGGAACAGTTTGAACATCAGGGCCCGGCAAATGAAAATCAGCAGGATCGAAACCGGAGCGTAAACAAGCAAAAATACATGAGAGATCTCGAAACTGATGAAATCGTAACTTTTTAAATAACTGAATAGCAGTAAAAGGGTAAAAGCAGAAGCGGCGCTGTTGAGGATGACCAAAAACATGTCGTCCAGGCGGTTGCGGCGCAGCTTGAATCGATAAAAACCCTGATAGGAAAAGTAAATTAAATGAACGGCCAACAGGAAAGGGACGATGAACAGGTAACTGGAGAAACGCGGGATGCCCTTGGGCACGCCCAGCAGCCCGGAAGCAAAGCGCAGCCAGAACGAAACGAGAAAACTGATCATGACTGCCAGGACATCGCTGGAGACGAACAGCCGTGCCAAATGTTCTCTCTGTTTTCTGATCATGGGTTCCTGGAGTTGATGAATTGCTGAAATTCCGCCCGGAAGCGTGCTGATGAGAAACGCAGGCTGTTTTCCCTGATGGCAGCGGCGGAAAGATCCAGGCGCGAAAAATCGGCAACGGCTTTTTTCAGGCCGGCCACGGTCGCTTCGGAATAAAGAACTCCGCTTACCCGGTCGATAACGATGTCGCGCACTCCGCCCCGGTCCAAAGCGATCACCGGCGTGGCGCAGGCCTGGCTTTCGGCGAAAGCGATACCGAAATCTTCTATGCCCGCAAAAACCAGCGCCCGGGCGTTCTGATACAATTCACGGAGCTTTTCAGCTCTGACGGCCGCTAAAAATTCGATTCCCGGTCCGGCCCGCTTGAGCAGTCTTTTCAGTTCTATCCCCTGCCCCACAACCACAAGCCTTTCAGCGGACCCCCGAAATGTTTCCACGACCGTTTCGACGTTTTTATAAGGCACCAGGGCCGAAACCAGCAGGAAATAATCACGGCTGGGCCGGGGGGCCGGCTGAAAAAAATCAGTGTCCACAGGCGGGTGGATGACAGTCGCTTGGCGCCGGTAATATTTTTCAATCCGCTGGCGAACATAAGAGGAATTGGCCACGAAGTGATCCACCCGGGCCGAACTGCTTACATCCCAAATTCGCAAACGGGAAATTTCCCTCTGGATGATCTTGCGGCGCCAAAAACCGGCTTGTGAAAAATAGGAATGGTAGCGATCCCAGGCGTAGCGCATGGGTGAATGTATGTAACTGACATGCAGGGCATCGGGGGCGGGAATGGCCCCCTTGGCCACGCAGTGAGAACTGCTGATCACCAGGGAATAATCGTTCAGATCAAAAGCCTCGATATGGCGCGGAAACAAAGGCAGAAAATACTGGTAGTATTTTCTGATCCACAGGTTGCGGTTCAATTGTGAAGCCTGCACTTTTTTTGAGCGGATCTGAGGCGATACCTCATCGGGATCATAAAACAGGGTAAAAATATCGGCTTGGGGATACAAGGCCAATATTTCTTCCAGAACTTTTTCACCGCCGCGCATGCCGTTCAGCCAGTCATGAATGATCGCTACTTTTTCAGCCATTTTTCGCTATTTTACACTCCCTTGCTCAATAAATCAATTAAACCCTGTCATTTGCCTCTGGACTTTTAAATTAATTCGCGGCGTTCTATAATCTGGTCAAAAGTAAAAACCAGGGGGAAAAATGAAAAAAACGATCTATATGAGCGTGGTCTTACTGCTCATCCTTTCCGGACTGCTGGCCGGAGAGGAGATCAGCAGAGTTCTGGCAATGGAAATCCCGGGCGATGAGGGGCCTGCGAAAAACATATTGTGGGTCAATCTGGGGCAGCTGCAGATGCTAAGCTCCGAATTGGCCGCGGCGGTCCCGGCGGCCGACATCGTGCTTCTCAATCGTCAAGACCGGATCCTGGCCACTTTCGGCAGCATACGCAAGGGTAAGTGCAAATGGGCCCACAAAATCGTCCACGCCAAATTCCTGACCGTGAACTTTGCGGCCGCTGAATACACCCAGCTCGCTTCTGGCATTCGCAGCCGAGCTGCCCTGCCAGGTTTTCAACTGGCTGTCCTTGACCCCAAGATGCATACGGTCATCCAAAGCATCCCGGTCGTGTTCTGGGACATGGCCGACCTGGTTGTGCAGCTGAATTACCCGGTCAACGCTGAACCCGGACAGTCCCTGCGCCAGGAAGTGACCGTGCAATTGGAAAACAGGGGCAGCATTGCGGCCAGTGATATCCAGCTGGATATCGTCATCTCCCGCGACAACAATTTCCAGTTGCGCAGCGCCGAGACAACCGCAACGGCCAGCGACGACACCCTGCTTGGCAACGGCCGGGAGACGATTCCCATGCTGGAAGCCGGGCAGCAGATCAGCGTCCAATTCAGCGGTGATCTGAAAATTCCCGAAAACACGATGCCGGGAAAACAATACCTGGCCGTCGTGGCCGATGTGGATGGCCGCATCGTTGAGCTAAGCAAGGAGAATAATATCCAAAGCGGCTTCATCATGATCACGGTACCTGAACCCAAGGCATTCGTTATGGCCCTGCCGGAAACCGTTCTGCACTTCGAACCGGCTACTTACGGATTCAAGATCGTTACCCATGAGGTGATCCTTTCTGACGGCAAGGACTGGAAACTGTGCAAAATGAAGCCCAACATCTATCAGATCAAGCATGCCTCCTGGAGCGATTTTTTCTGGGAAATCGACACCTATGAAAGGGCGGTATGGGAGATCAAAGGCGTCGATTTTTGCAGGAAAGGAGGAAAGGGCCGTGAACTGGGCATTAAGGTCAATGTCGAAGGCGGTTCCCTTCTGATCCCTCCATCCCGTTTCACGCTCAAGTTGAGCTCAACCCAACTGCGTTTCGAGCCGGGAAGCAAAAAATTCACCCTGACGGTCTTCGACAAACCGATCTTCCATTTGCCCTTCTGGTGGGTCTGCAGAAGAGAATCATACCTATATCAGGTCCGTTTCGTCCTTTGGGAGAATTATTTCTGGCAGATCGACACCTTTAAGAAAGAGGCCAGCAGCATCAGCGGCGGGAAATTCTGTTCGGGAGAGGGCAGGCTCGTGCCACTATCCGCGCCCATCGCGGTGGAGAAATAGCCCGAGTAGAGTCGCTTATTTTTTCAGAACAGAGCTTATCTTTTCGATGAGCTGTTTTTCCGGAACCGCGCCTTCAATGAATTCACTTTCGTTGATCATTGTGCGCGGCACTCCGTAGACATTATATTTTTGCGCCAATTGCGGAAATTCGGTCGCTTCGATCATATCGGATTTGACCCTGGGGCTGTAAAAGGCCATCTGATGCGCCAGGATCACGGCCGGCGGACAGTAGGGACAGGTGGGGGTAACAAAGACCTGCAGGTGAACATCGGAGGTCAGGCCGTCCAGGAAGGCCTTGCTTTCCGGCGACAGTTTTACTTCGGAGTTGGCGACCAGGCGGATGGCTTCGACCATTGAGGCGAATTCGTACCCGGAGGGGATGCCATAAAAACGGATGCCGTAGTCTTTTGCGCCCATGACGGCGATGGCCGGGATGCGGCTGACACCGAGCTCCTTGGCCAGAGCGGCGTCTTTGACAAAATCATAGATTTCGACTTTGACCTTGTCTGAAACAGCTTGCAGTTCCTCAAGCAATTCCCGGGTCTCCTTGCAGAAACGGCACTCCATGTCCTGAGTGAAAAACTTCAGTATTACGTTCTGTTTCAGGTCCTTGAACGCTTCAGCAAGGTCACTCTTGATCTTTTGGTTTAAAAAGCTCATGTCTCCTCCATTAGAAAAACGCGCCTGACGGGATTCGAACCCATAGCCTTTGGCTCCGGAGGCCAACGCTCTATCCGTTGAGCTACAGGCGC
>SPCN01000182.1 GCA_004525465.1 Chrysiogenales bacterium
TCAATCCACATCGGCCTGCAGGACATCCATGATGGTCTTGCCGGTCAGCATGTCGTGAACTTCGACCAGGAACATATAGCGGCCCGGCTTGAGGAACGCGAAATCCACATCCAGATCCATCTGGGATTCCTGGGCGGCAAAAGCACGGTCCTGGTCATACAGCTGCTGGTTCTGATCGTCGCGGATACGGATGTCTACGCTCAGACGGCCGCCGCGTTCCTTGCCGCTCCCAGCAATTTTAAAATTGGAAATTTTCATGGCCAACGTGCGCCCCTTCAATTTAAGGCCTTCCAGGATCACCAGCGGATCCTGCTCCCGCTTTTTTTGCAAATATTCGCCGATATAGTCGGCACGGATGTTGTCATCGTAAAATAGCCGGCAGTCGGGGTTTCCAGGCAGCTCGATCTTCACCTTGCCCTTGCGCTCCGGTCTGGACGGTTCGTAGGTCAACACGTAGTAAATATCCTCTTTTTCCTCAACCGTATGCAGGGCTGAACCGATGTTTCCGGAAAAAATAACTTCACCGCCGGAACGCTTGGTGATCGCGCGCAAGGAATTTTCAATATCGCTGGCTACCTGCTTGTAGGCCAGATCCTCGGACAAAACCTCGCGCCGTACGCCCATGATGAAGCAATGATAGGTGGTGTCGACCTTGACCAGCATCTTGCTGATCTCCTCAACCGGGAAACTGTCGGCCGCGTTAAGCTCACGGTCAATGCGTTCCAGCAGTTGCTCGATGATGCGCGCATGCAGGGCGTCTTCGCTGCGCGCCACCTGCAGATCGCTGATCAATTGCACGATCTGCGCGTGGATCCGGCCGCTGATCTTCATGTTGGGAAACATTTCGATCTGGTAAAAAGTCAGCACCCATTTCTCTTCCCTGACATTTTCCAGGTGGCGGGCGAAATTGTAAAATGTGTCCAGGTCGGGTATAAGGTACTTGGTTTTAAATTCATTCCAGGTACGCAGGTAGCGATTAAGAAAATCGATGATGCGCGGGGCATAAAAGCCGCTGTCCCTTGCCAGCAGCATGCGCAGCTTGGTCTGGTCCAGGTCATTCTGCACCGCCAAAAAGAATTGTTCCAGTTTTTGCCGAGACTTGAGCGCCTCCTGTTTCAGGATCTGGTCCAATATTTCCCGGCGCTTCACCTGCCAGACGTCCTGATTTAGCAAAAGGGTGCGATCATTGACCAAAACCAGCAACCTGTCATTTTTATTTAAAATCTGATCAAAAAAATAGTGTACGCCTTTTTCCAACTGCTCATTGTATTCGAAAACACGAAAAACCAGGACAAAATACCGGGAAGGCGGGGCAGTGCTCCCGGTCTGCAGGTTGATATTGCGCACGTTCATTTTCTTTTTGCGGACATAGAAACCATTCAGAGTTTGCGGTTCCTTGTCCTCGCTAAGGCGAAAATCATCCTTATTGAGGCCGTCGACCGGGACTCCATCGCGAAAAACCCGCACCGGCACTTCGATGTTGACCACTTCCACTTTTTCCTTCAGCACATCCTGCGGCTCAACGGCCTGCGGCAACAACAGAAAAACAGACATGATGATGAAAACAATTTTTTTCATGTCTTCATTTTAACACAACGCCCATTTTTTTTGCCAATCGCTTATAATGGGTGTGGAGGACGCATCATGGCGCAGGTAGAAAATGACCGTTAACAAGACCCCCCTGTTCGGTTTGCTGGGTTTGCTGTTCCTGGGTTTTTTGGGAACCGGTGCCGAAGAGGAAAACCTGGGTGAATTTTCCAAGCATCGCGCCCTGCTGGGCAACTCTCCATTTCATGACCTCAACTGGAAAAACATCGGCCCGACTTTTTGCGGCGGCCGCGTGGTGGATGTCGAAGGTTATGATCTTAATCCCGGAAAGTTCTGGGCGGCTGCGGCCACAGGCGGGTTGTGGCTGACCGAAAACCGGGGGCGGACCTGGCGCTCCGCCTTTGGCCGGGAAGCCAGCGCATCGATCGGAGATATCGCCGTAAGCCAAAGCGATGAAAACCTGATCTGGCTGGGCAGCGGTGAAAGCAATGCCCAGACTTATTCATTTGCGGGCTGCGGCGTGTTCAAAAGCATGGATGCAGGTAAAAACTGGCAGCACCTGGGGCTGGCCGCGACGCGGCATATCGCCCGCATCGTAATCGATCCCCATGAACCAGACACGGTTTACGCGGCTGCCCCCGGCAACCTCTATGCGGCCAATGCCGAACGTGGGGTGTTCAAGACCACGGACGGCGGCAAAACCTGGGAAAAAATCCTTTTTATCAGTGAAAAAACCGGCGTCATTGACTTGGCCATGGATCCGCAGAACCATAAAATCCTGTATGCTGCCGCCTGGCAAAGGGAAAGAAGACCCTGGCAATTCACTGCCAGCGGCCCTGAAAGTGGTATATTTAAAACAGTCGATGGCGGCAGGAGCTGGGTTAAATCTGGCGTCGGGCTTCCCGACAACCGTCATGTCGGCCGCATCGGGTTGGCAGTCAGCCGCTCCAACCCGGCCGTGCTGTACGCCCTGCTCGACAATCAGGAAGCCAAAAACTCGGACCGCATCCTTGGCGGAAAGAAAAGAAGCGGCTTGACCGTGGCCGAACTGGAAGAAATGACTGCCGACAATTTTCTCAACCTCGCCGACGGAACTTTAGCCCTTTTCCTTGAAGAGAACCGGGCCCCCAAGGTCTTCAGCCCGGCCATCCTGAAAAATTTTGTCCGTTCCGGCCGCTTTAGCCCGCAGCTTATCGCCCAGATACTCTTCGACGCCAATGAGCGCCGCTTGAATCCGAACACAGTCGGGGCCGAAGTATACCGCAGCACCGACAGCGGGCACCACTGGCAAAAAATGAACCTCGACTATATCGAGGATATGTATTACACCTACGGTTTTTATTTCGGCCAGATCCGCGTGGCCCCGGACAATGAAGACCGCATATATATATTGGGCGTATCGGCATATGTTTCGACTGACGGCGGCCGAACCTTCACAAAGATCGCGGCCGATCAGCACCCTTACGCCGACGCCCTGGTCCACCGTGACCACCACGCGCTGTGGATCGCGCCCCATGATCCCCGCCGCCTCATCCTGGGCAACGACGGCGGCATCAACCTTTCCGATGACGGCGGTCAAAGCTGGAGCAAGATCGACAACCTTTCCATCAGCCAATGCTACACGGTCACGGCCGACAACCAGAGCCCGGCCAATGTTTTTGTCGGCACTCAGGACAACGGCGTTCTGGTTTCCCGGCCGCTGGAGCAGCCCCCGGGCAGCCAGACTTCCTGGCGCATGCTGCTCGGTGGCGATGGCGCTTTCGTCGCGCCGCTGCCTGGCCCGCCGCCTGTGCTGTTTGCCGCGGCCCAGTTCGGGGCCCTGGTCCGTTTCGAAGCCGGGGGCGACAAAATCGTGTCCATCAAGCCCAAGTCACCGCGAAATTTCGAACCGTACCGTTTCAACTGGTTGGCGCCGCTGCTGGCCTCCAGGCAGCGTGAAGGGGAGATAATTTTCGGCGCCAACAAGGTGCTGCGCTCAAGCGACAACGGCTCATCCTGGCAGGAAATCTCTCCCGATCTCAGTGAACGGCATGATGTCGCCGGCAACACGCCCTTCGCCACCATAACCGCCCTGGCCGAATCCGAACTCAAACCGGGCGCCCTCTACGCCGGAACCGACGACGGCAATGTGTGGTTGAGGGCCGCCAGCGAATCACCATGGCAAAAAATCAGCCAGGTTCTGCCAAAAAAGTGGGTCAGCCGCATCGTGGCTTCCCGCTTCCACGCGCAAAAGGTTTACGTGACCATGAACGGCAGCAGGGACGATGATTCCCGGGCTTACCTCTTTGCATCGGAAAATTCGGGCCTGGATTGGGAATCGCTGTCGGGCCGGCTCCCGGCCGAACCGTTGAACGTGCTGGCCGAAGATCCGGACAATGAGGAGATCCTCTACCTGGGCAGCGACCGCGGCCCGTACATCAGCACTGACGCCGGCGCCTCCTGGCAATCCCTGCAGGGGAACCTGCCTACCGTCCCGGTTTCCGACATCTTTATCCACCGCCGCGATAAGATCCTGCTCCTGGCCACCTATGGCCGCGGTGTCTACGTCCTGCCCCTGGCCGAGATCAGGAAACGCCTGCCCGCGCCAAAAAATTAAAAGCGCAGCGACAGGCAGCTCAAGCCGCCGTCCAGCTTGCGGAATTCGGAAACATCCAAGGGTAGCGTATCATAACCGAGCGCCTCTAAATTTTCCTTTGTTTGCGGGAAGCCGGACGGGACCAAAACGCGGCCATTGATCCAGACTGAATTGGCGGCATAGGCCTCGGCCGCGGCAATCGGGACGATCTCGAAAGCGGAGAGCAGTGGCTGATCCAGGAATTCGCCGCAGGCCAGCAAGCGGTTGTTTTCCAGGTAGGCCACCCCGGTTTTCAGGTGCAGCACCTCGCGGAGCGGGACGGAAGTGACGCTGTAGCCGTGTTTTTTCAAAATCATGCCCAGCTGCCGCGCCCCCTCCGGGTTGGTGCGCCCGGAAATTCCCACAAAAAAACGGTCTCCGGCCCTGAATACGTCTCCGCCCTCCAGGGTCCCGGGAGCGGCAATGGATTCCAGTTGCGCATAGCGAGAGCGCAGGGCAGCGGCCACGTCATCTTCCTCGCCAAGGCGGCTGGGTGCCCCGGGGCGGGCGATCACCGCGACCTTTTCGCTCAATACGGCGGTGTCCTCGATGAAAACCGAGTCGGCATGGGTTTCATCCTCAGCCAGCACCGTGACGTCCAGCCCGCAGGAGCGCAGAGCCTGGACATAGGCTTCGTGCTGAGCCAGCGCTTTATCGTAATCGGGCCGGCCCAGCGCGGCCGACGTAAGCCCATTGACCATATTGCGGCAGGGCTTTCGCACCAGGGCATTTTTGAACACAGCCAAAGAAGACTCCTGAATAGAAAACCATGGAACTTTTATTCTGAACTTGTTGTGTACCATTTTGCATTTAAAAAAGCAAACAGGAAACAAGCGGATTCGTTGCCATGAATTGACAAAAGCAAAGCATTCCCAACAAAA
>SPCN01000279.1 GCA_004525465.1 Chrysiogenales bacterium
CAGGGAACTGGTCGATGAAGTAACCGATCTGGCGCGCCGGCATGGCATCGTCACCCCCTACACCAGCTACCTGATAGTGGAAGATGAAAAGATCCGCCGCGACCGCGGCGACCTGGCCGAAAGCGACATGACCCTGGGCCGTAGTCTGGCTGCCAGTCCGGCAATGGCCCAAAAGCAGCGCGAGGAGTTCGCCGGCCTGAAGGACAAATCCGGACAAGGCAGCGTGCGCGCCAGCAGCGAACTGCAGAAGTTGAACCAGGCCCAAACGGCCTCAGAAACCAGGTCCGGCGCCAGCCGCTGGCAGGACCGGGACCTGCAGGTAAAAATCGTCCGCGGCAAGGCTTTTTACTCAAGCCACGGTGTTTGGAACGATGCCCGCATCCAGGCGGCAGCGGCCAAACTGCCGGTCAGGCGCATCGCCTTCGCTTCCAATGACTATTTCGCTTTGTTGAAAAAGCAGCCGGAACTGGCCCCGGTGCTGGCGCTGGGCCGCCATGTCCGCTTTATGGCCGATGGCCGCGTTATCGAAATTTTCGATCCGGAAAGAGCGCCAGAGTAATTTAACGGATGGTAGTGAACAAATTGAACTTGGGCGGGTTTTCCAAGTGTTTTTTCACCGTGCATAACTGGGCCACCTGCACCAGGGCGGCCCGGTATTTTTCCGGGAAAACCGCGGGCAGGATGATCTCGATGTCGATCCGGCCGATCAGGTTGGTCTGGGCATCGAACTCCATGCTTTGGCGTAGTTCGATCCCCTCAATGGCGATGCCGCGCTGCTGGCAGAAGGAAAGAACATAAATACCGGCGCAGGTGCCCAGAGAGACCAAAAAAAGATCAAAAGGCTGCGGGGCGCTGTTTTCGCCGCCCGCGCGCGAAGGCTGATCGGTTTTATGGGTGAAGCCGTTGTATTCGGCGTTGACTTTTTTGCCGCCGGGAAAAGTGATCTTCATGTCCACGTTTTTTTCTCCTCATGCAAATTTAAACAGCTTTGGCCGGCAAACTGAAAATCACATACGGATACCGGCAGCGAGCAGCATACGTAAAACTTCATTGGTCGCTTCCTGTCCTTCCATGAGCAAATCGCCTTCGCCGTCGTAGATGCGGAAATGGGGAATGGAACTCAGTTTATACTGCCGGGCCAGGGGGGAACCCCAATCAATACCCTTGACACCCTTGCGGTTGATGTCGACTTTCAGCACAGCCAGGTCGGGTCTTTTGCTGCTCATTTCCTGGAGCAGCGGCGAGATCTTTTTGCAAGGCGGGCAATAGTCGCTGTAAAAATCGACGATATTGGTCTTTCCTTTCAGCAGATAGTTCTCGATCGCCAGTTCCACTCCGGGATCATGGGCGTTGACGGCAACGCTCCGGCCCTGATGGGAGACAAAAACATAGGCCAGAATCCCAAGCAGCACCAGCAACAGCAGCATCCATGGTTTGAAAAAGTTACGGTCAACATGGCCCTGCGGTGCCACCGCATCGTAGCCGCCAACCGCATCCTTCCTGGACAGGACCGCCCCGCAGTTGATGCACTTGAATCCCTGATCAGGAGTGAAACGATGACAATACGGACAAACCATGGCCGCCTCCTAAAACTCTATTGTATCCGAAACAATTCAGACAGGCAAGCAGGATCAGGGAGTTTTTCGCAGCAAACGGAGCCGTTGTCGCGAGCGGGCGGCCAAATCGGTATAGGGGTTGGCGTCAATGCAGGCCTGGTAGCCGCGGGCGGCCTCGGCCCGGTCGCCGGCTAGTTCCATGGTGCGGCCATAAACATAGGCATCATAGAACAGCCACAACCGGGTCATGAAATCGCCGCGCGCCCTGTTGGACAGCCGATCGAAGGCCGTGAGGGCGCAGCGCCCGGCTTCGCCGGCGCGGCCGCCCTGGGCCAGGAAATAATAGGAAGACATTTCGGCCAAATGTCCAAAGACCAGAGAATTGCGAAAAATGTCGTCGAAAAGGAACTTTGCCCGCTTGTTGTCCGTAAGATCCAGGAGCAGGGCTCTTGCCAGCAACAGACGAAGTTCGCGCAGGTCGACGACGCCCAGCGGCCGCTTCTCAAGTTCTTGCAGAATGGCTAGCGCGGCGGCATATTTGCCCTGGAACAGGTCGGCCATTGCCTGGCAAAAGATCGCCAGCTCTGGAAGACTGAGCTTGACCTTTCCAAGCTCCTCTTCGGCATTGCCGAACATGCCGGCATGCAAAAAAATATGACTTTTAAACAGGCTCACGCCGAAATTCGAAAAGCCCCAGAACTCGGAACTGTCCGAATGGGTATCCGTCAACCTTTGAATGGCGGCATCGGGAGCGCCTTTCAGCATATCCATCTCGCACAGCCTTTCGTTGGCGTCGTTGTTGCCGGGATAGAATGCCAGGGCCTGCTGCAGGGTCTTTTCCCCATCGGCATAGCGCCCGAGCCCGATCTCAAGGTCACCTTGCAGGTAGCGCAGGCCCGAAAGCAAGTAGGGGTTCTGCACTGGCAGGGTGGCGGCCTGGCGGATCAATTCCAGGGCATTTTTCAAATTGTGTTTCTTTACCTTTTCCTGGAAACTGGAATTGACAAGGGTATATACCCGGCGCAGGATATCGAAGGGATCAAAATAGGAAAAAGAGCCGTTCCTTGTCTGTACGGTCAGCCGCCCATCCCGCTCAAGCTCCAGAACATCACCGGTTTTTCCTTCAATGAAGCGGGCGGGGCCGTTTCCCAGCCAGCCATTCTCCATCAAGCGCACTTGGGCAGGCAGAATGAACAGTCTGTTCTCAAAAGGGATATTGAACCGCTCATCCAGCAATAAATTGGGGATGCCTTTGATTAAATGGTTGTCATTGCTCGCCGTGGCGAAGCCGATCTCTGAAACAAACGACAAATGTGAGAACAGGTTGTTGATCCCGAAAAGCATGAACTTGGCAAGACCCTCTCTGCTTCCCAGGGTCGTGGTCTCGAACGTTCCGGGATTGGTGAAGATGTATTTTTTAATCCCCCGCAAATAAATCAAGGCGAAGGGATACATGCTCTGATAGTGCTGGACGGTCAGCAGCGCTTGCTCTTCCCCCTCCGGGTTTGCTGCCAAAAGCTTGAGCGCATGCGCCTTGATGATCCTGACATAATCATAAGATTCAAATTCATATTGCTCGAGAAAAGGCCCCCGTTTCAGAACCTCTCCATCCAGGTCCAGGATAACCAACTGGCCTACTGACAGTTGACTGGAGATGGAATGCTCTAGAGGAAAGACCTGGTTCGGAGGAGGAGCCAGAAAGGCGACCACAACCTTTTTGCCGTCCAGCTCTTGGCGGAGATTATTGCCCAGGGAGCCGGTATTCAATTCGACCGGGGGGATGCTACGCGTGTGGCTGGAATAGTAGACATTTAACGGAGAGAAATCCTTAAGCCAAAGCCGGACGCCGAAGCGGTTGCGCGCCTCCAGGACACCACCATCGTTGCGCAGCGAGTGGACGGCGCGCGAGCCGAAGGTCGTGAAATAACCAAGGGCCAGCAGGGCGGCCAGCGCCGTGCCG
>SPCN01000377.1 GCA_004525465.1 Chrysiogenales bacterium
CCGCTTCGTCACTCCGGGCGAACGCATCGGCATCAAGTTCAACCCGGTGGGACACAAGGTATGCGGCGTGACCTGGGAGGTCATCGGCGCCGTGGTCGACGGCATGGAAGCCGCCGGCATTCCCCGCAAGGACATGCTGGTCTGGCACCGTTTCAACGACGAGCACGCCCAGACATATATTCCGGAAAAAGTGCATCCCGGCGTGGAATCCTACCTGCTGAACTGGTTCATCGTCAAGCAAGGCCGCAACACCCCGGGCGGATTCGAACGCTGGGATGAAAATGTCTTCTACGAGGCGGACGTATCGCTTCCCGACGAGCAGAACTATCTGGAGGAGATGTTCCACGGCGGCACGAAAAGCTATTTTCCGCGCATCCTGACCCATGGCGGTGCTGACGGCGGCGTGGACAAAGTGATCAATATTCCCGTCTGCAAGCATCACGGCGGGCCCTTCATCACCATGGCGCTCAAGAACCTGGCCTTCGGAGCGACCACCAACTGCCCGCGCGGCCATTTCTTCATTGAGCGCTTCATCTCCGAAATATGCGCTTTTCCGCCGTTGCGCGACAAGGTGGTGCTGAATATCATGGACGGCTTGCGCGGCCAATACGACCGCGGCCCGGTGCCGGCGCCGCAATTTATCTGGCCCCTTGAGCGTCTCTATGTCGCCAGCGATCCGGTGGCTATGGACACGGTCGGTTTTGAAGTGTTGCTGGCCAAGCAGTTGGAGACCGGCCGGCTGGCGGCAGACAAAGTCGCGGATTTCAGGAAGCGCCATTACGGTTTGGCTGTAGCCGAGAACCTGGGACTGGGAGTACACAAAGCGCGGTCGATCGAAACCAGAACGGTCGTTTTGAGTTAACAGTACCATGCTCATGTCGTTGCGTTCGATCTGGGCGGTCGCTTTGTTTCTGGCCGCCGGTGCTGATCCGCTCTTCAACCTGATGCCGTCCGACGGCGTTCCCCCGGGCTGGCAGCGCAGCGGTAAGGAACGTCTGTTCATTGGCGCGGCGCTTTACCGGCATATCAACGGCGGTGCCGAACTGTATCATCAAAACGGCTTCGACCGCCTGGCGGTACAGGACTTTGCCAAGGCTGACCATGAAGTACGAGTGGAGATCTACAAGATGAACGACCCGGCCGGCGCCAATGCGGTGTTTGCCGAAACGACCGCGGGCATGGCAGTGCAAACGCTATTCGGCCAGGCCTGCGTGCTGGATGACTATCAAATTTTGTTCCAGCGCGGGGCCTATTTCGTTTCACTGACCACCTATGAAAGTGGTGCCGAGCCCTCGGCGGCTTTGGCTGCATTGGCTGCGAAAATCGACGCGGCAATGTCTGACCCGGGCCGTTAGGCCACGGTGATGTAAAGCAGGGGATTCATCAGGGCTGTCAGTGGCCGGTCCCGTCTCGTTTGGACGGGCGAAACTGGACTGGAGAAGCGTTCGTATAAGGCATTGCGGCAGCAGCAAGCGCCGCAATTCATTTGCAGAGGAGAGAAGCAATGAAAAAATCGATTTTATTCCTTATCCTGACAGGAATCGCCTTGGGCCATTTCATGGTCCGGGCTCAAACCGTTGCCATCCCTGATATCGAAAAAGCGGCTATTGTTCAGACCGCCCTGGACTATGGGGACGGCTACTATTCGGGCGCGGCCGAACGCATGGAGCGGGCCCTGCATCCTGATCTGAACAAGGTCTGGACCCGGCCCCTGCCGCAAACCAAAACCGTGATGATCGGTTATTCCACATTTTCGGGACTTGTGGAAGGGACGCGGGCCAAAATGGGTTACACCGAGCCCGCTGCGCGCAAGATCCAGGCCGAAGCCTTATTCATGAACGATGACGTCGCCGGCGCCAAAGTAACCTCGGCTCAGTTCAATGATTTCCTGCAAATGGTCAAGGTGGAGGGGCAATGGAAGATCGTCAACGTTCTTTGGGTACCCGGTCCCGAGAGCCGTTTCCGTCAGCCGCTGACGGGCTTTATCCAGGAAAAAGAACAAGCAGCGGCAAAAAAAGCGGCACAGGATTTCGTGGAAGGCAGCATGAGCGGCGACGTTGGCCGGGTGGTTGCGGTGCTGCATCCGGAAGCCAGCCGGGCCGTCTTTCAAAAACTACCGCAGACGGAAAAAAAGCTTGTGGCCCGCAACCGCTTTTCGGGACTGGTCGAACCGGTCCGGGCCCAGTTGACGGTCATCCCCGAAGCGCAACGCCAGTTGTCTGTTCGCATTATCGACATGATGGACGGCATGGCCTTCGTGGAAGCGACGACTCTTTTCGGTTCAAATTACCTGCTGATGTCTTGGCTTGACGGCCAATGGAAGATCCTCAATATCCTGGTCAGGGTCAATCCCGATGCGCCGCGGCCGCCGCAGCGGTAAAATAACGCGCCGGCGCCTGCAAGCGGCAGTGGCCGGGAACAGGTAAATAAACAGCCGCCTTTTTAAAACATATCCGCTGGCCAGGAGAACGGCAATTCTCAGTATAAGGCCGCTCTCTTTTTCAGGGCTGTTGTTCGACCAGGACGGCATCGATGTTTTTCTGATCCAGGTGATACCAGGCTCCGGTGGCGGCATCCACG
>SPCN01000156.1 GCA_004525465.1 Chrysiogenales bacterium
CGGAAGGCATACCCGGAGGCAGCCATCAATCCGAAGGTGGAGTCGTCGGAGAAAATGTGCAGTCCGCCTCCTGCCTGCAGAAACAGACCACTGTTTCCGGCTTTCTGGGCCAGCGCCAGGATGCTCCAGGTCCCGATGGCACCTTCCCGATAAATCGTCTGGGGGCCGTAGGGACCGACGTAGTACCACCAGTACAGTTTGTTGTAACCGGCTTCCAAACCGATATCCAAGGCTCCAAGAGAAAAGAACCCCTGCAGTTTGAACTGGTAGTGGAAGGTATCCCAATCCTGCAGGGATGGATAACCGGCGGCTTTCTCGATGTCCACGAGGGTTACGCCGGCGCCTCCCAAAATGTTCAGCACCAATCCACCCCGGCGCGCAGGCGCGGCACGGCTTGGCGATGGCTTCCGCGTGTCCCGGACCGCGACCGGCGCAGGCGTTGCCGGTTTCGGAACAGCCTCGGGCATCATTTCGACAGTGCTTTTGTGAATGTACCCGGTCTTCATCGACCCGGAGCTCCCGGCGCGGAAGGAGACGCGCAGCCAATCACCGACCGTTTCGTCGGATTCCAGGATCATTCCCCGGGGCAGCTGTGCAATGGCAGCGGCTCCTCGGTTCGGTTCGGAACGAACGTTGGCCATTTCGACGGAAACCTTGACCCGGCAAGGCGCGGCCTGCAAAGCCGGAATCAGGAAAAAGAGGACGAGAAAAAATACCGCCGCATACCCCCAGCTTGTTTTGTTCATGACGCCTCCCCAGCTTAGTTCTCCTGTGGATGGAAAAACCAGCTCATTTTATGGGTTGAGTATACTTCTTGGCGGAAGAATTTTCCAGTTCCCGAACCCAATCCTGGGGACGCCTATTAGAAGGCGCGGGACCTGCAGGAAGAAATTTCCGGTGTCAGATCTCGATATTAGATATTGAAGAGATTGTGGAATCAGCCTGCCGGGATTGATTTCCTCAAGGTGCAAAAGAGGCTCGAGCCATCTACTTCGGTCAGGGTGAGAACGGTGGGCAAGCTTGCGGCCAGCGAGTGGAACTGGTCCGGGGTGAAGGTGGTAGCCGTGAAGCCGTCCTTGCAGGCGATGAAGCCGTTGCCGGTCCGCTCGCGGTCAATCTCGCCCAGGAGCCCGGCCTGCGCCTGGAGCTCGAACCATTCCAGGCGCTGCGGCCAGAATCTTTTGGCGTAGGTGGAGAACAGCGCCGTGCCGTTTGGGCGGCAGACGCGCAGCGCCTCGCGCAGGAGCGTTGCCGGGTCGCGATGGAAAGCCGATATGCCGTTCTGCAGGCAGAGGACCACGGAGAAAGTGTCGTTGACGAACTGCAGAGCGCCGGCGTCCATTTCCCTGACCTCGACGTTGGCGAGACCCTCGACGGTCTTCCGCGCCAGGGCGACGCTGGCCGGAGCGTTGTCGATGGCCGTGACCGAGTCCGCGCGCGCGGCCAGCTCGGGGAGGGTGCGGCCGTAGCCGCAGCCCAGGTCGAGGACCGAATCGCCGGCATGGATGAATTCCAGGGCGAAGTCGAGCTCGGCGCGCAGGTACTGCTGTATTCGCGGCGGCGCGATCTCGTAGCAGCGGCGCAGCTTTTCCGCCGCCAGCCGTTCGGCGTAATAATCTTCCATTTCGCATTCATTATAGGAACCGCGCCCTCTTAAAGCAAGGCGCTGCGAAGGGGTAGGAGAGCGGTGCTTGGGGACAGTGCTTGCAAATATGTATTTATTGTAAATTGAGAAAAGAATAAAAATTTCATGCTGACTTTATTGATCGTACGGGCTGGCTGGCGAGCATGTCCGAAATTGAGGAACAGGGTTCATGCAAAAATGCATGCACCGTCCCCGATTGCTTTGAAGTCCGCTTGTTATTTTTTGTCCGGAATAGTAAAGTTTATACAAGCGAAGGGGGCAGGAATCATGAATGAAAAAACGTACCGCTGTGAAAAATGCGGAAAGGAAAAATCGATTTCTCAAAACGGAAAAATACCCGTATGCTGCGGCTTGCCCATGACGCCCAAACTGGAAGGCTGCGGCAAGCCCTTTGACGCCGAGACGGCGCGGCCCGCTGCCGCCGACGAACCGTGCAACGACGGGACGGACGGTAACAACTAGCCTGCCCGGACCGCGACGGTTTCCCGGCAATTGCTTAAATTGCCACAGCCGATTCGCCCTGGCCGACCTGATGATGAGGACAGCATGATAAAAACCATATCCGATGACCTGGTGATCGTCCTGGCCGGGGAGGCCGGACAGGGCATACAATCGATCGAAAGCATCCTGGCTCAGTTGTTGAAAAACAGCGGCTACAATTATTTTTCGGCATCCGAGTTCATGTCGCGGGTAAGGGGAGGCGCCAATTCGACCGAGATCCGTGTCTCTGCCGGAAGGGCGGCCGGGTTTCTTGAGCGCATCGACATTTTGGTCCCGCTGCACAAGGAAGCGATCGCCCATCTGAAAAAAAGGATCACGGCGCATACGATCGTGATCGGAGAAAAGGAGAAGATCGGTCACCAGGGCATGATCGACATCCCGTTCACCGGGATGGCCAAGGAAATAGGCGGCGCCGTTTATGCCAACACGATCGCCGCCGGCTGCATCTGCGGACTCCTGAAAGTCGATGAACAGGAATGCGCCGACTTCATCCTTGACTATTTCGCCGGGAAAAGCGAGGAAATCAGGAGCAAAAATCTTGCGGCGATCAGGAAAGGCTACGCGGCCGGCAAAGGGCTGGCCGGGATCACCATTGCCATTGAAAAAGACGCGGCCGTGAAGAAGGAGCTGCTGCTCTCGGGTTCCGAGGCGATCGCAATGGGAGCCCTGGCCGGAGGCTGCGATTACGTATGCGCTTATCCCATGTCGCCTGCGACGGGCGTCCTTGTGGAAATGGCCTCCTATGCCAAAAAATTTCCAATTATCGTCGAGCAGGTCGAGGACGAGATCGGCGTGGTCAATATGGCGCTTGGCGCCTGGTACGCCGGCGCCCGGGCGCTGGTCACGACTTCCGGCGGCGGGTTCGCCCTGATGAGTGAAGGCATAAGCCTGGGCGGCATGATCGAATCGCCGTTGGTGCTCCACCTGGCGCAGCGTCCGGGGCCGGCCACGGGACTCCCCACCCGGACCGAACAGGGCGACCTGGAACTGGTCCTGCATGCCGGCCACGGCGATTTCCCCCGCATCATCCTGGCGCCGGGAACCCTGGCCGAAGGATTTGCTTTGACCCAGAAGGCCTTCAACCTGTCCGCCAGATACCAGGTCCCGGTTTTCATTCTTACGGACCAGTTTTTTGTCGACAGCCGCTACAATACTCCGGCCTTCGCTGTCACGGATCTCAAAGTCGAAAAACATATCGTCAAAACCAGGAAAGATTACAAGCGCTTTGCCCTGACCCAAAACGGCATATCGCCCCGCGGCATACCGGGCTACGGTTCCGGCAATGTCTGCGTGGACAGCGACGAGCATGACGAAGGCGGGCGTATCACCGAGGATCCCGATCTGCGGGTCAAGATGGTCGACAAGCGTCTTGAAAAATCAGCGGCGATCCGAACGGACATCATTCCGCCCCGATTGGTCGGCAGCGGCAATTTCAAGACACTGGTAGTCTGCTGGGGGTCGACATTCCATACCGTCTGCGAAGCAGTCGCCGCTCTGGGAAACAAGGAACTCGCCGTTCTGCATTTCTCATGGCTCTTTCCCTTGCCGGAAAAGGCCGGCGAGTATTTAAGGAAAGCGGCCAACCTGATCGTCGTGGAAAACAATGCATCGGCGCAATTCGCGCGGCTACTCAAACTGGCGACCGGGGTCGCCATTGAACAGGCCATATTGAAATACAACGGCCTGCCTTTTTCGGTCGAAGAAGTCAAAAAAGAAATTCAAAGGTTGCTTCAAGCCGGAGGACGTCATGGAAAAAATTTTTGATTTTGCGGACAAGATCGATATCGCCTGGTGTCCCGGCTGCGGCAACTATTCCATTCGCCAGGCATTGCTGGCCGCGCTTGAGGAGCTCGATCTTGCCAAGGAAAACGTGGTACTGGTTTCGGGAATAGGCCAGGCCGCGAAAATGCCGCAATACATCAACACAAGCTTTTTCAACGGGCTGCACGGACGCGGGCTGCCGGCGGCGACCGCGATCAAGGCCTGCAATCCCGAACTGACGGTCATCGCCGTGGGCGGCGACGGCGACATGTACGGCGAGGGCGGAAACCATTTGCTGCACTCCAGCCGGCGCAATCCCGATATCACGCTGTTCGTGCATGACAACATGGTCTACGGGCTGACCAAGGGCCAGGCCGCGCCCACTTCAAGGATGGGCATGGAAACCCCGGTCCAGGTTTTCGGAGTATTTGAAAAGCCCCTGAACCCCATGGCCCTGGCGATCTCACTGGATGTGACTTTCGTGGCCAGAATTTTTTGCGGTGATGTGGAGCGGACAAGGGAAATAATGAAGAAGGCGATCCTGCACAAGGGGTTCGCCCTGGTGGACATATTCCAGCCTTGCCTTTCATTCAACAAGGTCAATACTTTCAGTTGGTTCAAGGACAACACCAATTATTTGCCTGACGATTACGATCCTTCCGACCAATCCGGCGCCTTCAAAAAATCCCTTGAAGAAGAACCGTTTCCCCTGGGCATCCTATACCAAAGCGATCAGCGCGCCACCTTCGAGGAAAACCTTGAAGTCTACAAGAAAGACAAGTCCCCCCTTTACAAAAGGGAAGTCGACATGAAAAAGGTCGTGTCGGAGATCATGGCCAAGAGATAAGGGGGAAGCTCGGTACCCGCGCCCTTTTACTCCTCGAGCCAATCCGCTTCAGCGGCGGCAAATCCAGGGCGGCAGGACGGAGGTGTCCGGCTCGTCGTGCGCGATCAGGTCGATGGCCACGGCCGCGGCCAGGATCAGGACGTCGTCCTCGTCCGCCGTGATGACGATCCTGTAGGCGTCGGGCCAGGCGAAGGGCCGCTTCGAGACCACGGCCACTTTCTTGCCGCCGCGCGTAAAGATGTATTCGTAATTCCAGAAGTTGCCGCGTACGCGGTAATCCTCGGCCCCGGCTACGCTCACGACAAATTGCTGCCGGAAAGGGTTCAATTTCTTCACGACCCTGGCGAAAAGTTCGTCCCCCCTGTAGATCCTGTAGTTTCGCTGCAGGCTCAGGACTTTCTGGGAAATATAGACCAGCTCGTTTCCGTCGACATCCCGGAAGGAGAGCTTGTCTCCCACGGAAAACGCCTTGCCCTTGACGAAGAACGCCGGCCGTCGGCACTCATCCTCGATGACGAATTGATCGCCCAGCGTCCAGGCCCTTTGCCGCATCTCGTACGTTTTCAGCGGCTCTGCGGGGGAAAAAGTCGGCTGAGCGCGCATGCCATGCCGGACCGTCACGCAGCCGGCGGCCAGCATGACATAGAGCCCGGCAAAAGCAAGACCCACACCGCAGGTCGCTCCCCTGAACGAACCTCCCTTGCTTGTTCGGCGCATGGGCACCTCCTCGGCCATGAAAAGATCCGGTTTCCAAGGCCTAATATATCCAAGCAAGTTTGTTTCCAATTTCATCTGCAAAATATGTCCGCAAAAAGTGACAACCAGGCGGAAAAATGGAGAACCCGGGGACGGTTCCTGAATTCTCGACAACTTTCTGCCAGAGGAATTGGTGTCAGGTCTTACATTACTACATTTTTATTTTGTATTGGTCTCCTGTCTATAGAAGACCTGACCCCGAAGCTGCGCAGCGGAAGGGCTTGCAATTTTTC
>SPCN01000348.1 GCA_004525465.1 Chrysiogenales bacterium
TCAGGTCTCAAAAATAGAAATTGACAGTTCGTTTCTTCGTTTATAGAATCCTCACATGTCGCGGCCGTTGCGGATCGAATATGAAAACGCTTTTTATCATGTTATCGCCCGGGGCGAGCGCCTCGATGCCATTTTCACTTGTCCTGCCGAAAAGGAAGTGAAAACGGGGAAAGCCTGCCGGCAATTGGCGGAACGACTGGCCACAGAAGTCATGAAACGCCGGAAAAGGAAAAATCAACGGTTTTTTTAGCTAAATTTTAATTTTGAGAACTGACCCCAATTCTGCCCCTAAAAAACAAAGGCCAATCCGGCGGCGAGATAGTGGATCCAGGCGAAATTGTACACTTCATCCACGTCGGCGCCGCCCTCGACGAAGCGGTAGCCGAAACGCGTGTGCAGCCGAGGGGAAAGCCGCCAGTTCAATGCCAGCAGCACGTCTTCGGCGCGTCCCTGTTTTGCGGCTGCCGCGTCCACCTCGCACAGAAATCCCAGTTGTCGCGACCAATCCCACTCCAGGCGGGCATGCAGCAGGGGCACGAAGCCGACGTCGGTCTTGGAAGCGGAGAGCGTGGTCGATTTCAGGGCGATCTCGGCATCGCGTATCTTGGCCGTCACGCCGATATCCAGGCGAAGCCGTGGCTTGTGCACTAGCCGGTAGCGGTAGGTCAGGCGATAGGAATTAAACGTATAAATACCGTCAACAGCAGTATCCCTGGGAAAAAGGACGCCGGTAAAGGACACATCCGCCGGCAGGCGGCCCGTTGCCTTGAGGGTCAGCGGTGCGTACAGCAGCGATAGCTCATGGCGCCGCGCAAAGGTATAAGAAAGGCGCAGCCGGGAATATGCTTTGACCGCGATGTCGAGATCTTTGGACAGGGAGAACAATGTGCCGCCCGCATTGGGGATACGCGCTTCGTTGTAGCCTGAAAACACGGCGCCACCTTCCAGTTCGGCCGTCCAACGACGGCTGCCGTCGGTTTCGCCGTTTAATGCAATGGCCAGGAAAACAACGAACAACATCAGGAATGGCTTGGCTTTCATTATCACCTCCAAAAGAAGTATGCATGGAAAGTCATTTTTAATCAAACCCCGGCGACCAGCTGCAGCCGGGCAGTTAAAAAACGGGCCTCCGGGGTCAGGTCTCCACGGGCTGTTGCCCAATTAGGAGAACTGGGGACAGTGCTTGTTTTATGCAATCGGGATGATGTTGTTGCTTTAGGCGCAAGGCAAGGCTGACGTTTCGGGGAGCGTTTCATCATTGCCTTAACCGCGGGCACGGAAAGGAGAGGATCCTGGCAGGCGGAGTAGTAGAAAAAAATCTTTCTTGATGTAATGGCGGCTGCGGGCAAGCGGTTAAGGATCCGAGGAAATTCAGAAGCGGATCATAGGGAAATTCCTGATAGACAAACCCTCCGGATTAATGCACATTACCATACAATAGGTTGGATTGAGTCGCGATCCAAGGAGGGGGAAGGGTAGGATGCGTTCATTTTTCCTGACTGAGAGTAACCGCAAGATGATCGAGGACAGGCCAATAACGATCCTGCCGGGGCTAGCATTGTTTGCCAGCGTAGGCGATTGGCTGCCATGAAGATCTACCAGCTGTTCGCCGCCGACAACTTCAGTGATCCGGCCATGCTCGAATGGGTGCGCCTGGAGGCCGAGTACGTGATGAAGATCATGGAGGCCGACCCCAATTACGCTCTGGCCGGGCGCATGAGGCAGGTGATGCCTCCCGAGAACCTGATGCGCTACTTCCGCCAGCGCGAACGCATCGAGAGGGCGCACTGCATCTTCCAGTACCTGCTCACCTTCCTGGGTCACATCCCGTCCGAGGAGGAGGTGCGGGGGGACCTGGTCGATCCCGCGGAGCAGCTCCGCTCCTTCGTCGCCTACGAAGTCGACCTGCTGCTGGAGCAGGACGTCAGGAACGCCGTGTTCCAGGAGACGAATCCTAACGGCCTGCACCATGCCCGCAGCGAGGGCGACTGCGAAAAACGCATTTTGTTGATGAACCGCATGCTCAGGGGCATGCTGGCCAAGTGCGAGGGCGACATCCCGGCCGCCCTCGGCGGCATGTGCCGCACCGTGGAGCAGCTCGCCCTCTTCTGGTTCGACGTGCACGACAACGACATACGCCGGGTGCGGCGCAGCGACATCTTCATGTTCCTGCTGGCACACCTGGTGCGCAGCCGCTGCCGGCGGCCGTCCTAGGCCCAGGGGGGGACAGGGGATCAGGTCTTGTAAAAAATTGAAAAGATCATGATTTATGCAAAAATGCAAGCAGCGTCCCCAATTCGCAACATGTCAGCTACTATTTAAAGGAGGACAAAATGCCCAGATTGCCAATAGCCATATCATTAATATTCTTTGCATTTGCAAATGTATATGGACAGGAAATGCCTGAAGTAAAATTCAACCATTTATCATTTGTCCTTGAGTCCCGTGATGTAAAGGCTTTAAGAGAATCCGGTTTTGTTACTGACACACTTGTGGCATTTGAAACAAGAACAACAAAAGTTGATAGTCAAGCTACATCGACAGCGACTTTTCTTTATGGAAATTCCAACTATCTTGAATTTTTCGAAACTTCCGACGACGATCCTAACCTTGGATTTTTAACAATAGTATTTAGTGTTGACAAAATCAGTGAATTCAAGCAGCTGCAAAGCCTATTGGATAATACTTATAAGACACGAATAACCCCCAGAGAGAAGCTCGTTGATGGCGTAAAAATTCCCTGGTATAATGCGTTAAGTGTTGTCGATACTACCATTGTTGATTCTACATTCCTGAAACAATGTCGTTTTTGGTTTTGGATCATGATGTATAAAACCGAATACTTTGAGTATAATAA
>SPCN01000243.1 GCA_004525465.1 Chrysiogenales bacterium
AACTGCTGGAAATCCAATTCAACCTGCCGCCGGGCACTACTCCCGAGCAAGTAAAATACCATGGCTTCGGTCGTTCCGATTATAAGCCCAGCGAAACATCATATGAAAATAACCGCGTGGTCTACATCTGGCGCTGGAAAGGCCAGCCGGCATCGGTCCCTTACGCGGCCGGGGCTTCTTTTTCCAGGAATCTGGTGGCCAGCGTCTATTCCCCGCCCCGTCCATCTGTACTCAAAGCATTGTTCACCGCGTTCTTGGCTTTTTTCGGCTTCGTTTTCACCCTGACTCCCTTATGGATCATCGCTTTGATCATTTTCATCGCCGTGCGCTCCGGCCGCAAGCGCATGAAACAATACCTGCCGCCGCGCCTCGGCATCGAAACCGGAGGCATCAAACGAGGCCTGACCCCTCCGGAAGCGGCCTTGCTCCAGGAACTGCCGCTCTCCCAGGTGATCCTGCTCATCGTTTTCGGACTGCTGAAAAAAGAAAAAATAGCCATCAAGGAGACATCAGCCAAGGATTTCCGCTTTCATGAACAGAAACAGGAAGGACTGGAACTCCAGGAATACGAAACCTCTTTCATCACCGCAATTGACGGCGAGAATCGTCTGAACAAGACCGCATTGCGCAAGATGTTCACCAGCATGATCAGCGCTTTGCAGAAAAAAATGGCCGGCTTTTCCCGGCGCGAAACCAACATGTACTACCTGTCGATCATGAACAAGGCCTGGGAACAGATAAAAAACTCTCCGCGCGACAAGCTTCCCGAAGAGCTGGCCGCTTCCCTGGAATGGCTGGCCCTGGATCCTGAATATGAAAACAAATTGGGTCCTTATACCGAAGACGCGCTGTTCACACCGGGAAACCGTGATTACTGGTACCGCCATTTCCCACAGCGAACCACGGGAACTGGCGCCAGAACGGTCCCGGGCAAGGGCTATGGCCAGACCGTCAGCGGCGCGGCCAATCGCTTCGTCCAATCCCTTCAGGTTTTTTCAAGCGCCCTGATCGGTGAAAGCGCCGCGTTTACCTCGGCCATTACCAAAGTGACCAATCCGCCGCCGGTTGCCCAATCGTCGGGTTCAGGCGGCCATGGAGGCAGCAGCTGCGCTTGCGCCTGCGCCTGCGCCGGCTGTGCCTGCGCTTGCGCCGGAGGCGGCCGATGAAAACCTATTCTGGAAAAAAAGCTATCGCCGCCATACTGGTTGCCCTGGCCGCCTCCGCTTTTGCCGCCGCGGCCGCGGCCCAACTGTTCAGCCACGGACGTTTCCTGGCCTTGCGCCTGGGCGTTTCCCGCTACGAAAACACCAGCGGCTTGTTTCCGGCCTTGTTCGTTTTCCTGGCGTTGATGGTTCTGCTGACACCACTGCTGCTGCGTGCCTACGCCCGCATACGTTACCCTGAATTCCCGGCTCCCGGCCTGTTCCACTACTACAATAGTGAAAAATTCGGCGCCAAGCGCATCCACCTGCGCGTGGAAAAGGACAGGACGGCCATCCTGATGGTCGACGCCTACCGCGTGGTTCATCTCAACATCACGGCAGCGGCCATGATCAAATACTTTCTCGACGACACCCCGCAGCGCGAAAGCCGCCGCCGCTTGGCCGCAGCCTTCAATATCAGCCAGGCCAAAGCCGGCCGCGACTATCGCCAGGTGCTGGAAAAGATCGACCTGCTCATAAACCGCAGCGATATCTGCCCGGTGACTTTTTTCGGCATCGACAAGATCGAAGCCTTCCAGACTCCCGTTTCGGCCCCCTACCGCATGGACATGGTTTTGACCTACCGCTGCAACATCAACTGCTCCCACTGTTACAACCAACGCCGCGAATCCGCCGAGTTGACTACTTCCGAATGGAAAAAGATCATTAAAATCCTTTGGGACCAGGGCATCCCCCACATCGACTTCACCGGCGGCGAACCGACCCTGCGCGAGGATCTGGTCGAACTGATCACCTACGCCGAGGACCTGGGCCTCATCACCGGACTGCTGACCAACGGCGTGCGCCTGGCCGATGCCGCGTATATCAGGCAGCTGAAGCAAGCTGGCCTTGATTATATGCAAATCACCCTGGAGTCACACCTGGAGGAGGTCCACAACCAAATGGTTGGCAGCGACTCCTTCCGCCATACCGTGCAGGGGATCCGCAACGCCGTCGAGCAGGACATCTATGTGCTAACCAACAGCACGATCACCAATGCCAACAGCGACCTGATCGCAGAGATCGTCCCTTTTTTGAAAAACTTGGGAGTCAGATCCTTTGCTGTCAACTCTATCATCAAGGCCGGAAAATCGCGCCACCAGGACCCCGGGTTGAGCGAAAAAGAACTCTTACCAGTAATCAAACAACTGCAGCAGAAGGCCGCACAGGAAGGGATGAGACTCACCTGGTACACGCCGACGCAGTATTGCCGGCTAAACCCGGTGGAACTTGACCTGGGCGTCAAGCAGTGCACGGCCGGCAAATACAACCTGGCCGTCGAGCCCGACGGCACGGTCATACCCTGCCAGAGTTTTTTCCGGCCCCTGGGCAATATCCTTAATGATCCTTTTGAAAAAATCTACCAGCATGATTTTCTGGTTTCCCTGCGCCGCCGCGACTGGGCCATGGACAAATGCCGGGAATGCGAATGGCTTTCCACCTGCGGCTGCGGCTGCCCGCTGCAAATCAGCGAAGATTCTTTCTGCTGCCCTGACCTTTTGAGCAACCCGTGAAAAATATCCGCGCCGAACTGGAAGCACGGGAAAACAATGTCCTGCACCCGCGGGCGGCGCGCAGCAGCGGCAGTAGTCGCCTGCGACCGGAGAAGCCCTCGCCGGTGCGCACCGAGTTCCAGCGCGACCGCGACCGCATCCTGCACTCGAAAGCGTTCCGCCGCCTGAAGCACAAGACCCAGGTATTCATCTCCCCGGAAGGCGATCATTTCCGCACCCGGTTGACCCACACCCTGGAATTGAGCCTGATCGCCCGGACCATTGCCCGGGCCCTGAACCTGAACGAGGACCTGACCGAGGCCATCGCCCTGGGTCACGACCTGGGCCATACCCCGTTCGGGCACATCGGCGAAGCGCTCCTTGATGAACTCTGTCCCGGCGGTTTTCGCCATTACGAACAGAGCCTGAGGGTGGTCGACAAGCTGGAAAACGAGGGGTTGGGACTGAACCTGACCGCGGAGGTCCGCGACGGCATCCTCAAGCACTCCAAGGGCCAGGGGGAAGTCATTCCCAAAAAACGCGAGCTGCTCCCCGTCACCCTGGAAGGCCAGATCGTGCGCCTGGCTGACATCATCACCTACGTCAACCACGACATCGACGATGCCAAGCGGGCCGGGATCATTTCTGAAAGCGATATCCCCGAATCGAGCAAAAAACTCCTGGGCAGCAAGTACGCCAAGCGTATCGACACCATCGTCATCGACGTCATCAACGAAACCCTGAAGAACGATCTGGAGATCATCACGACATCCACTTCGGTCTTTGCCGAATTGCTCAAATTGCGGGATTTTCTTTTTCAGAACGTCTATTTCCGCCTCGAGAGGCTGAGCGAAAAGGAGAAGACCAGGGAGATCCTCCTGGCCATCCATGCCCATGTCGGCCGCGACCCGCAGGCCTACGTCAACCCCTACCCGGAAGATGATCCTGTCGCGGTTCGGGTCATCGACTTCATTGCCGGCATGACCGACAACTACGCCCTGAACCTGTTCAAGAAGATATCTTTTCCCGAATACCTCCGCTAAAAAACAATCATGAACTCAAATAATGTGGACCGGTTCGAGACCAAGAACCTTTGCTCTCGCGGAGTTTCCATAATAATAAAAAACCGTCTATTGACATTACGACTAACTTCCAGCAAAATTATTTTATGGGAAAAACGAGTGTTCTAAGGGATATTCGCCCACAAAACCATGGAGGGCAAAAATGAAATTAAAGCATCTTGGGATAGTGCTGGTAAT
>SPCN01000178.1 GCA_004525465.1 Chrysiogenales bacterium
CGTTTCCTGCTGAATTTTTTCCTTGTTTTGGCCCTGGCCGTCTGGATATTCTTTAACTACGAGCGCATCCCCGGCATGCTCCTTTCAATCTGGATCGCGCTGCGCGATCTTGTCGCTTCGCTCATCGCCAAGATCTGACCCAAATACACTTGAAGAATCTAAATTCCAAGCACCAAATCCCAAATTTCAAATAAGTTCCAAGTTCCAAATTCCAATGATCCAAACAGCAGCCCTTAAATGAATGGGTTTCGGTTAATCGCCTTTGTTTTGGTCATTTGGTCATTGAGGCTTGGTGCTTGTTTGGAATTTGGTGCTTGGGATTTGGAATTTTAATCTGATTAAAGAACAGGACACTGATTTCTAACGTCGAACCTAACCTATACCGTCTTTTTCTGGCAGCGCGGGCAGAAATGCGAGGAGCGGCCGGCGATACGCATCTTTTCGATCGCCGTGCCGCAGGTCAGACAGGGCTGGCCGCTGCGGCCATAGACAAAAAGATGTTCCTGGTTTTCACCGCTGCGGTCCTCCACCGTGCGGTAATCGCGCAGAGTGGTGCCGCGGCGGCCGATGGCCAGCCGCAAAACCAGCGGCAGGGAGCGGGCCAGGCGTTTTTGCTGCCCATGGTTCAAGGCGGCAGCCGGGGTCAGAGGGTGGATGCCGGTAGCGAACAGCGCCTCATCGGCGTAGATATTGCCGATACCGGCCAATATGGTCTGGTCCAGCAGAACGGTTTTTATGGCCCGGGTTGTGCTCAAGGCGCGCAGCACCGCCAGCAACGTGGCCTGGCGCAGAGGTTCCGGGCCCAGGCCGGGGCAGGACTGCTCGCGGCTGGGCCATAAGCGCAGGCGGCCGAACTTGCGGGTGTCGACAAAATGGAGCGCCGTACCGTCCAGGAAGTTGAATCGCACGCGCAGGTGCTTGCGGTCCTGGGCTGCCATTTCTTGCACCAGTTTGCCGGTCATGCGCAAATGAATGGTAAAAAAAGTCCCGTCGGCGCTCTCCAGTCCGATATACTTGCCGCGCCGGAACACGGCGGCGACGGTCATGCCCCGCAAACGGCGGCAAAATTCACTTTGTGATCCCTCGACCGAGCGCGGCCAGAACAAGCGGACAGCGGCAATGGTCTTGCCGACAATATGCCGGCGCAGTTCACGGACGATGGTTTCAACTTCGGGCAGTTCGGGCATTTGCCTGGCAGTATAAAGCTACGGTGTCTCGCGGTCAACCGCTATGCCAAACCAAGCATGCAAATTAGAACTTTATGCCCAGGCCGACACCAACCTTGAAGCCTCCCAGTTTGACCTCGACCTCCCCAACCGAATCATTGGCGATCATGTAGGAAACAAAGGGGAACAGGAACAGCCGCGACGACATTTTGTATTGCAAGCTGCCGCCGAGCTCCACGCCAAAGGCGTTTTCCTTGACCGTTTCCCCCAGGGCTTCCTCCTGATAGCTTATTAAAAGCAAGCCGCCATAAAGACTCCAGTCCAATTTTTCCGACAATCCCTTTCGCCAGGCCGCGCCGGCCGAGATGAAATGCTGCCTGGAGCTGGCATCCTCCTGGAGGACGGGAGTCTTGCCTTTCTTGCTGAAATAGTCGTAGGATCCGTAAAGGGAGATTCCTTTCCCGAGCAGGGCTTCGAGGCGCAGGCCGGGCTGGATACCGCCCGAACCGTAGATCTCCTTGAATCCTGAGTCCGCCTTACCCAAATAGGAAACCGTCAGCGCCGCGGACATGTTTTTAGCCTGGGCCGCAGCAGCCAATGATAATAACGCCAAAAAGACAAGCAAGTTTTTTTTCATTTTTATTTCCCCTTCATATTATTGTTACAGCTGAAATTCCTACGATCATGCCGTCCGCGGTCAAGGCCACGGCCCGGTAAGCAATGGACTCAGTGCCACCGGCGGTCGGTTCGATCAATTCGCAGCGCCCGTCCTGCACTTCATTCGCCAGGAATTCTTTGGCGACCTGTTCGTTGCCGCCATCGATGCGGCGGTACACAACATACTTGGCTACCGGTGCCCCAACGTTGTTGTCAACGGCAAGTTGGATCTTGACGTAGTTCTTTGTAATGAGCCAGGCATGATCTGTGAAACGCTGGCATTCCAGGCTCAAAACAACGTTGGCGACATTGACCACGATCTCGTCCCTGGCCTCGGCTCCGGCTTCATCCCTGGCCACGGCGCTGATCTTGTGCAGGCCGTTGGCATAGAGCAGGGTATTCCAGTCGCAGGAGTGGGAAACCGCGGTTATCGCGGCGGCTAGGCCGAAAGCCAAATCGGCTCCAATCTCGGCCCGAGCACCGTCCGCTCGCGATTGCAAGACCGCGATCCTGAGGCTGGGGGCGGGCAGATATGCCAGGCACTCCCAGCCGCCTTCAGCGACCGACCAGAGGCCAAAGCGGCCGCTGAGCGGTTCACGGCCGGCGACGAACAGATTGCCGCCGGCATCGGAGGCCATGTCCGCGACCTCGATCCCGGATAAGTTGAATTTTTCCCATTGCGGGGAAGGCCATTCGTTTCTGGCCAACACGGCGTTGCCCGAGGCCAGCAACCGGCCGCCGCTCACCCTGAAAAAATCGGACGCCGCGCTTTCATGCACCCCCGCGGCTGCGGCGGGCTGCAAGAGGGCTGCAAAACCTCCGGAGAAGTGACGAACCGGCTGGCCGTCGGCGGCCACCTTGACAAAATCAAGGCGCTCTGTCTCGGGGCGGAAAAGCGACAACAACACCGTCCCGTCGGGCAAAACCAGCCAGTCGCGAACCTGCTGCCCGGCCGCGGCATAGAGCTCATCGACCTTGTCCGCAGCCCGGCGCAAAAGGGTTACGGCGCCAGCGTTAGCGGTCGTGAAATAGTAGCCGTTTCCGGCCGCATCAAACTGCAGGGCCGGAGTTTTAGAAGCGTAAGGCAGGCGGGCGGGGTCGCCCTCTATGCCGCGGACCGACCTGCTGCCGAGGTCGCAGAGCACCCAGGAATAGAGTCGACCATCGGCAAGGCGCTGCGGCTCGGCAAAAAGCAGGTGCACTTGCCCGGGGCCGGCCAGGGCCAGTTCGCGCAGGGGCAGGTCGGCGCCGATGACGGGCTGCAGGCCGCCCTGCAAGCCCAGTTTGCGCAAGTGAAGCTGGGAATCGACCAGCAGCAGGTCGGCTCCCCGGAAATCCAGATAAAGATCGCCGCTTTCCAGCTGCAGATTGGCCGCGGCGCTTCCGTCAGCAATGGTGCTGGCCGGGCCGGCGCTGGCGGGCCTGGCCCCGTCGACAAAAAATTCAATGGCACTTAAGGCCAGGTCGTCGGTCACTTCGGCCCGGATATTCACCAGGCCCCAGACATTGGCGTTGTGCAGCGGATTGACGATGCGGATGGTCGGGGGATTGTTGACGAAACTGGCACGGATGGTCATATCCATATCCACATTATTGACGGTCAACTGGTTCTTGAGCGACCAGAAGCCGCCGTTGCCGTTCCACTCGATGAAGCGGTAGCCGGGATCGGGCTGGGCCGTCACCGGCGTGCAGTCGCCCCCGTGGTCGACCGTCTGCGTCAGGGAACCCAGAAGGCGGCCCCCCGCCGTGCAGGTGAAGCGCACGGTGTGCGACTGCAGCGTGGTCAGGGAGATGACATTGGAGTCGGCGCTGCTGCCCGAGGGATTGACCGCCCGCAACCGGTAATAATACATCGTGTTCGGGGCCAGACCGGTCACGGTATGGCTGGTGACATTGCCCACGTCGAGGTCCTGGTAGCCGCTGACATACGATGCAAAGGTGTTGGAGGTTGAGACGTCGAGACGGTAGCTCGTCGCACTCAAAACGGCGCTCCAGTTCGCCTGGAAGGAGGAGCTGGTCACGTTGGTGGCTGCGGTGGCCACGGGGGCGTCCGGCAATGTCAGCACGGAAATGGTATTGGAATAATCGCTGACTCCCGAGCTGTTATAGGCGCGCACCCGGTAATAATAGGCGGTGCCGGCGGTGAGGCCGGTGAGGGGATACGATGTCAGGCCGATATCGCGGTCGTGAAAACCGGGGACATAGCTGGTGAAGCCGCTGTCGGTGGCCACGTCGAGGTAATAGTCGCTGGCGCCGGTGACCGCGTTAAAGTTGGCGGTAAAACCGCTGACCGTGATCACGGTAGCGGCGGTGGCCAGCGGCGTGGCCGGCACGGTGATCACATCGATCCAGTTGGAGTTGGCAGACGTGCCGGAAATGTTATAGGCGCGCAGGCGATAATAGTAGTGGGTGCCGGCGCTGAGGCCGTTGACGGCGCGCAGAGTGACGTTGCCGACGTCAAGATTGTTATAGCCTGAAACGAAGCTGGTGAAGCCGCTGTCGGTGGCCACGTCGAGCCGGTAGCCCGTGGCACTGGTGGCGGCATTCCAGTTGGCCTGGAAGGAGGAGCCGGTCATGTTCGTGGCTGTGGTGGCCACGGGCGCCGCCGGCAGGGAAATGAACGTGACTTCGCCTCCATAAGCGGTGCCGGCGCTATTGGTGGCATAGGCCCGGACATGATAGGTGGTGCCGGCGGTCAATCCGGAAATGCCGGTGGTAAATGCGCCGGTGGAAGCGGCAGCGCCCAGATTGGAAGTGTTGTCGGCGGTGGTGGGCGTGCCCGCAGTGTTCCAGCAGACGCCGTGGGCGGTGGGATTGGGCACGCCCAGGCTGGTGATGTTGCCGTTGCCGATGGCTCCGGTCGTGGAGATGGATGTGGCCGCCTGGGTGGTCACGGTGGGCGCAATGGCAAGGGAGGTAAAGGAAACCTGGTTGCCATAGGAAGTCCCGGCCGCATTGGTGGCATAAGTCCTGACATAATAAGTAGTATTGGCGCTCAAACCGCTGATCGAGGAGGTGAACGCCCCGGTAGAACTGGCGGCGCCGTCGTCGCTGTGGCTGCCGGCGGTGGTCGGCGTGCCGGCGGTGTTCCAGCAGACGCCGTGGGCAGTGGGATTGGGATTGCCAAGATCGGTGATATTGCCGTTGCCGGTGGCGCTGGTCGCGGTAATGGCAGTGACCGCCTGCGTGGTCACCGTGGGCGGTTCCAAGGTGGAAAACGTGACCTCGCTGCCGTAGGACGTACCGGCGGTATTGGTAGCATAGGCGCGCACGTGGTAGGTCGTCCCGGCGCTCAGGCCGGTGATGGCCGAGGTGAATGC
>SPCN01000038.1 GCA_004525465.1 Chrysiogenales bacterium
GCCTATTGCCCCTCGCCCATCGCCTCTTTTAAATACTCCCTCATTAAGTTCAACGCGCAATAAATGCTGCGCGTTTTAACGATCTCACGGCTGCCTGAAAAGATCTGGTGCAGGCCCTTGTCGAAATTCTCGGCGCTGAGATGAATGTAAACCAGGCCCAAGGGCTTGCCCGTAGTCTCGCCGCCGGGGCCGGCGATGCCGGTAATGGCCAAGCCGATATCGGCCTGGCACAACCGCCGTACCCCCACGGCCATTTCCCCTGCAGTTGCCGCGGATACGGCACCGTGTTTTTTCAGCGTTGCTTCGTCCACTCCTAAAATGCCGCTTTTCAAACTGTTAGCGTAGGCAATCACACCGCCCAGGAAGACCTCGGAACTGCCAACCACGTTGGTAATCAGGTGGCCAAGGCCGCCGCCGCTGCAACTTTCGGCCACGGCCAGGGTTAGCTTGCGGTTTTTCAATTCCTGCACAATGGCTTCGGGCAGCGATATGTTTTTTTCGGCAAAAATGAAATCCTTCAGCCGCTCCCGCACCTTGTCGGCCAATTCATCGGTCAGGCGCCGGGCTTCTTCATCCGAATTCTTGGAGCGGCCCAGGAAATGGAGCTCGATCACCCCCGGAGAAGCCAAAATGGTGGTAACCGGGTTTCGGTACTTGCGGTAAATATCGGCGCAGCGGGCGTCGGTTTCCGACTCGCTGATGCCGGTCAATTTGAAGCTGCGGGTATAGATATGATAATTGGCGACCGGAACGAGATATTTTTCAAAGACGCTCTCGAAAATAGGTATCATTTCGTTGGGCGGTCCGGGGAGAAGCAGCACCTTGCAGCTGCCGCTGTCGACATACAAACCGGGTGCAGTGCCGTCCGGATTGGCGATGACCTCGGCGCCTTCGATGACAAAGGCCTGGCGGGCATTGATCTCGGGCATGGTGATGCCTCGGCGCCGGAAAATTTTTTTCAGGTCGGCCACGATCTCTTCCTGAAAAACCAGGTTTTTTTTCAGGGCTGTGGCCACGGCTTCGCGGGTGATGTCGTCCTCGGTCGGGCCCAGCCCGCCGCTGAGGATCACCAGCTGGGCGCGCTGACAGGCTTTTTTGACGATCCAGGCCAGGTTGTCCATGTGGTCGCCCACCACCACCTTCATGTCCATCAGTATTCCCTTTTCGCGCAAACGCCTGGCCACGTACAGGGAATTTGTATCGACACGGTCCAAGTCGAGCAGCTCACTACCGACCGCTATGAAAATAGCTCGCATATTTTACCTTCTGGCCCTTATAACTGAAAAGACGATGACTGTCAATAATATATCATCCGGTCAAGGCCCGTGCTTATTTACTTTCGCTGGGGCTGAATTTCAATTGACAAATAGAAACAAAGAAAAAGATGTAGGGATTTGATTAATCAAATCCCTTCACAATTTCTACCTTGGTAATCTCCATACCCAACAGAGCTGAGAAGTCCCCGGCAAGGGGGGATAAGAGCTGCAGAAAATTTATTATAAGGCTCTAAAAATCGATCTCGACGATACGGTGCGAATGGCAGTTGATGTTCACTGCCACCGGGAAGGAAGCGATGTGGCAGGGGTGGCTGACGATGTGCACGGCCAGTGACGTGGTGCGCCCGCCCATGCCCATGGGGCCGATGCCCAGTTTGTTGATCCTGTCGAAGATGCGTTTTTCCATTTCAGCGTAGGCCGGTTCGGTATGGGCACTGCCCACGGGCTTGCGCAGCAGGGCTTTTTTGGCCAGCAGCGCCGAAGTATCGAAATTGCCGCCGATGCCAACACCGACCACGGTGGGCGGACAGGGATTGGGGCCGGCCTTGGAGACCGTTTCCACCACGAAATCCTCGATGCCCTTGGCCCCGGCCGACGGGGCCATCATCTTCAGGGCGCTCATGTTCTCCGAACCGCCGCCCTTGGCCATGAAGGTGATTTTGAAAGCATCGCCGGCAACCACCTCCCAGTGGATGAAAACCGGGGTGTTGTCGCCTGTATTCTTGCGGCTAAGCGGATCGCAGACCGACTTGCGCAGGTAGCCTTCGCCGTAGCCCTCGCTGGTACCCTGGCTGATGGCGTCGCGCAGGCTTTTGAATCCGGCGTACTCCAACTGCACCGCTTCGCCCATCTCAACGAAAAAAACGGCCAGACCGGTGTCCTGGCACATGGCCAGTTTATCTGAAGCCGCGATGTCGGCGTTCTGCAGGATCTGCTTGAGGATCACCTGGCCGCCCGGCGCTTCTTCAGTGCTCAGACAATTTTGGACCAGCTTTTTTAAATCCGGGTCAATGTTGAAATTGGCGTCCTGAACGGCTTGCTTGATCTTCTCTTTCACTTCTGAAAGGTTGACTTTTTTCATTTTCCCCTCATGAAATTAAATTCAAGGCAGTAAGGTGTACTTTATATTTTTTTGGACCATTAGTCAAGGGTGTTTTCATTTTAAGAATCGCCATTCCTGACCTCACCCCGATCTCATCTCCGCATATCCTCCTTCACTCAGAGCCTCACCTCCCAACCCTTTCTCCTGAAGGCGAGGGGGAGGACAACAGCATCTACCTGTCAAGCAAAAACTCCGTGTATCCTCTTGCCCCTTCTCCTTTAGGGGAAGGGGTGCGGAGATGGGGCCAGGCTTTACTTCACCGCCTCCACGGCCTTTTTGATCGCGTCCTCAAGCAGCTTGATATCCGGCTCCTTGATGAAATTGTTCTTCATCAGCAGGCCCATGGCGTCGCGCGCTTCCTTGATGTCGGCCATGGTTTTATTAAAGACCTCGTCCCAGGTTTTTTCGATGCGGGCCACGCCGTTCTTCACGGCCTCGACCGCCACGTCGGCGGCTTCCTGGGCGAAGACCTCGGTCTCGTCCATTGTGGGCATGATGCGCTCAGGATTGATGCCACCATGCTTCTGGGCGAAGTTGGCCATGGAATAGGCGGCGGCAATGGCCATCTCGTCGGTGATCTTTTTGGCGCGCACTATCAGCGCTCCCTTGAGGATGCCCGGGAAGCCCAGCGAGTTGTTTACCTGGTTGGGGAAGTCGCCGCGGCCCGTGGCCACGATATAGGCCCCGGCTTCCTTGGCCGCGTAGGGGTAAATTTCCGGCACCGGGTTGGCACAAGCGAAGACGATGGCCTTGGCAGCCATCTTTTTGATCCATTCCGGCTTGACCGTGTTCGGACCGGGTTTGCTGACGGCAATGAGCACGTCGGCGCCGTTTATCGCCTTTTCGATGTCGGTAACGCGGCCGGGGTTCGTCTTCTGGCAGAGTTCCCACTTGCGGTAAAAGGCCGGGTCGGCCTTGATGTCGTCGCGCCCAAGGTGCAAGGTGCCGGTGGTGTCGAACATGATCATTTTGCCAGGATCGCCGCCGGCCTGGATTATCAGCCGCGCGATGGTGGTATTGGCTGCTCCGGCGCCATAAAAAACGATGCGGACCTTTGCCAGCTCCTTGCCGGCGACACGCAGGGCGTTGATCAGCCCGGCCAGGGTCACCGACCCCGTGCCCTGGGCGTCGTCGTGCCAGACCGGAATGTTGCACTGCTCACGCAACGTGTCGAGCACTTTATAACAATTGGGCTGTGAGATGTCTTCGAGGTTGACCGCCCCGAAACTGGGTTCGGCCATCTTGACAAACTCGATGATCTTGTCGGGATCATGCTTGCCCTTGTCGTTGTAGCTGTTGACGCACAGGGCCACGCCGTCGACACCGCCGAGATATTTCATTAAAAAGGCCTTGCCTTCCATGACGCCCAGGCCGCCCGAAGGGGTGCAGTCGCCGTCGCCCAGCACACGGGTGGAATCGGAAACCACGGCCACCAGGTTGCCGCGATTGGACAGGTCGAAGGATGTATCATTGTTATCGCGGATGGTGGTCGAAACCTTGGAGACGCCGGGAGTGTACCAGACGTTGAACCAGTTGAAGCCGTACACTCCGGCCTTGGGCATGGTGGCGATTTTGCCACCGTAAAATTTGTGGCAGGTGTAGGCCAACTCTTTTAAAAATACGGTCTTGGCTTTGGCCAGCTGTTCCTGTGTGAAATTGTCCGGAAACAGTTCGTTCAGGTTGGCTAATCCCAGATCGGGTTTCTTCATCATAGACCTCCTTAATGTTGTTAACAAATAAACTATTCGTTTGCCTTAAAATCAACTTTAAAGATTTTGTTTTCAATAGTCAAGAATTAAATATTTTTTGTTGCATCCCGGTCCTGCAATCATTATCCGCGCCAACGCACGAAACCGTCGCGGGCCAGCATGGCGAAAAATCGGGCTAGGCGGGGCTCGGCCGGTTCGATCTTGGCCGCGAACGCCTGCTTTAGAATGACGCTGATCTGCAGAATGGTGCGTTGGCCGTCGGTTTCGAGCCAGGCGGCCGAACCCAGATCATCGAGATGGATGTGAAAATCCTGGTTGCGGCCCAGCCAGCCGATGATCTTTTTCAAGAGTTTGTTTTTGGTTTTTTCCTTGATTAAAAAAACCTTGCCTTTTGCATCCCGGTCCCATTGACAGTTCTGCAGCGGCACATATTCAAGGATATTATCTTTTTTTTCCATTATAAAATGTAAGGGCGACCCGGCGGGTCGCCCCTACCCTATTTTTTCTTAACCGTAAACCGTACGCCGTATACCGTTTTATTACATCACCGCCGGTGCCGCCGGTTCGTCGGGATCACCGGCATTGGCCAGGGGCAATTTGACCAGCAGGTAGCCCAGGGCCAGTAATACCGCCACACTGATCAGGTACGTAGGTTGGCTGATATTGAAAAATTTCTGGGCCAGGTTGGGAACGCGACCGTCGTTGAAAAAGGCGATGGCGGCAAATACCAGGCCTATCAGCGCTTCGCCGGCGATCAGCCCCGAAGCCAGCAGCACGCCACGGTTGTCGATGCGCGATTTCTGGTTGTCGTTGTACTTGCGGCGGGCGATCAGCGAGTCGACCACCCAGCGGATGATGCCGCCCACGAAGATCGCGGCCACGGTCTCGAACGAGAGATACATGCCGACACATACCAGCATGGGACTCTTGACCTGGACCAGGATGAAAGCGACGGCCATGAGGATGCCTACCACGATCAGCGGCCAGACCATCTCACCGCCGACGATGCCTTGCGAGAGCTTGGCCATCAATCCGGCCTGGGGTGCGGCCAGGACCTCGCCGCCGAAACCGCCCTTGTAGCCTTTCAGGGCAGCCATTTTCAGGTCGCCGGCGTTGAGGATGAACAGCGGAATCCACATCACCAGGGCGGAAATGATCACGCCGATCAGGTCACCGACCTGCATTTTCCAGGGCGTGCCGCCAAGGATATGGCCGACCTTCAGGTCCTGAAGCATTTCACCGGCCACGGCAGCCGAGACGCAAATGACGCCGGCCACGGCCAGGACGGCCGTCACGCCGGGAATGCCCTTGGCTCCCAGCAGCACCATCAGGATGGCGGCGATCACCAGGGTGGAGAGGGTCAGGCCCGAGATGGGGTTATTGGAGGAGCCGATCAAGCCGACCAGGTAACCCGAAACCGCGGCGAAAAAGAAACCGGCGACAAGCATGACCAAGGCCGCCACCAGGGCCGGCACGAAGTTGGCCTGGTTGAAGCCCATGAACCACCAGTAGACGAAAAAGGTGACCAGCGACATGCCGATCAAACCGGCAAAGACGAACTTGATGTTGATGTCCTTGTCGGTCCTGAGCGTGGCCTGCTTGCTGGTGGCCGCCTTCTTGACGTCGTCTACCGAGCGGCGAATGCCGCCGATCAGGCTCTTGCGCATGCGGAACAGGGTGTAGGCCGCGCTCATCAGCATGCCGCCAATGGCCACGGTCTTGACGATGTTCTGGAAGATGGCGTTGGAAACGTCGGCCCAACTAATAAGCCCCGCCGCCACCGAGGAAGCGTACTGGGGAGCAAGCAGCAGCGTCAGCAGCGGCACGAACAGGCCCCAGGACAGGACGCCGCCGGCGAAGTTCAGGGACGCCAGGCGTGGGCCGATGATGTAGCCGACACCCAGGAAGGCCGGGCTCAGGGACGGCGTTTTAAACAGAAAACCGCCGCCGGTGGCCACGCCTTTAAAGTTCTCACCGATGCCGGTGCGCGGAATGAGCTTGGCGGCGAAGGCGCTGAATTTCTGCCACTGCGCGGCCAGCAGGTTGAAGCCCTTGAGCAGTTCGATGAAACCGCCGATGCCCATGGCATAAAAGAGATACTTGGCCCCGGTGCTGCCGCCGCGGCCGGCCTTGTGGATCTCCGAAGCTGCGACCGATTCGGGGAACTTCAGCTCCGGATCTTCGACCATGACCCGACGCAGCAAGGTGACGAAGAGGATACCCACGATACCACCGACCATCATGATAACAGTGGATTTGAGATAACCGCCAAAGCTACCGAAGTATTCCGGGGTCCAGACGCCAGCGATCAAAAAAGCCGGCAGCGTGAAAATGGCGCCGGCGGCCACCGATTCGCCGATGGAACCGACGGTACGGGTGAAATTCTCCTCGATGATGTTGTTATCTTTGAACAGCCGCAGCAGGGCCATGCCCAGGACCGCGGCCGGATAGGTGGCGGCGATGGTCATGCCGGCCTTCAAACCCAGGTAGGCATTGGCCGCTCCCAGCAGGACCGCCAGGAACAAGCCGATCAGCAGGGCGCGCAGGGTGAATTCCTTCAGGTTGGTTTCAGCGGAAACATACGGTTTGAACTCATTGCTCATGGATATCTCCTCTTGAAATATTTGAAAAGACATTATACCGGCGGGAAAACACAAAAGTCAAATACATTTTCAACCCGGGCCGCGGAGCAGGATAACCTGCAGGTCCATGACGTTGGTGCCGCTGGGGCCGGTCTTCAGATGGTGCCGTTCGCCACTCAAACGATCCCATTCATAAAAAAAGGAATAGGAATCATTGTTATCCAGGAAAGCCCGGGCATCGAGACCTAGCCGCGCGGCCTGGGCCACGGTCGAGCCGTCCACAATTGCGCCGGCCGCGTCGGTCGGGCCATCGATGCCGTCTGTTCCGGCACTCAGCAGTTCGATCCCTTCGCGGCCGGCGACCGCCAACGCGAAAGCCAGGGCCAGCTCCTGGTTGCGGCCGCCGCGGCCGCTTCCGCGCACGCTCACCGTGGTCTCGCCGCCGCAGAGCAGGCATAATTTCCGGCCCGGCGCCAGCCCGGATTGGATGCGCATGGCCTTGGCGGCCAGGAAAAAGGCCGCTTCCCGGGCTTCACCCTGCAATGCCCGGGTAATGATTTCGACCGCGATTCCCATGGATCGTGTTTTTTTTCGGGCACCCTCAATTGCAGTATGGATGCTGCCCACAACCAGGTGAGCGGAACGGGCCAGGCAAGGATCGTTTTCCTTCACTGTCTCGCTTTCCAGGCCGGCCAGTCCCCTTTCAAGATATTTCCTTGCCCGGACGGGAATCTTGTCCTGCAGGCCATATTTTTCGATCACGGACCAAGCGTCAGCAAAATTGCTCGCATCAGGGGCCGTCGGCCCCGACCCGATCACATCGGGCCGGTCGCCGATGACGTCGGAAAGGATCATGGTCAGGATCGTCGCCGGAAAAGCGGCCCGGGCCAAACGTCCGCCTTTGACGGCTGACAGATGCTTGCGAACGGCATTGAGTTCGCCGATGGCAGCGCCCGACCGGATCAGCATAGAGGTTACCGCCCTTTTATCGGCAAGGGTCAGCCCGGCGGCCGGGACCGCCAGCAGCGCCGAAGCCCCGCCCGAGAGCAGGAACAGTACCAGCGTTTTTTCATCGGCGCTGACGAGCATTTCCAGGATTTTCCGGCTGGCGCGCCGTCCGGCTTCGTCGGGAAACGGGTGCCCCCCTTCAGCCCGGACCACACGGCGGAGGGGGGCACGGACGCCTTGCGGCATGATCAGCAGCCCTGCGGAGATGCGGTCGTTTAAAACGGCTTCGACCGCCTCCGCCATACATCCTACCGCTTTGCCGGCTCCGACCACGAGGATATTCTGGAAACGATCGAGATCAAATATATGCGGACCGGCAGCGAAACGGCCGCGCTCAAGTTGCAAATTCGCGGCAACGACCCGGAAGGGATCGACGGCAGCCAGGCCGGATTGGAATATCTGTAAAATTTCGCACATCGATGCCAGCAGCGATTTATTAAAAAGGCAAAAACGGAACTGCCCCTTTTTAAAAAACCTTTGTCAGCTTGGCTGGATTTTTTCGTCCAGTTGGGTCTGGATCTTGCGCTCCAGGATCTTGTCGAAAGAGAAATCCTGGATGCCCAGGTAATAGAATGCCGATTCGATGAAGACTATTTCCGGGATCAATCCGATCATCTCCACCTTGCGCACGGCCACGGCGAACCTTCTGGCTTCGACGCGCAGCATCTCCAGCACCCGGTACATGGGCATGGCCCGGTAATTGGATATCGTCACCGTGATCTGGGCCACTTTGTGCTCGCTGTCCATGCCGGGATTGGCGGTGATATGGGCCAGACCGCCGCTGGCGTGCTGGATGATCCGGCTCACATATTCGGCGATCGCCTCATCACTGGTGTCCAGAATGGCCTTGAAACTGATCATGGGATAGCGGGCGCCGACCACTGTGGCCCCGGAAGTGGGATTGAAAACAGCGGGCCCGAAATCGGGTTTCCAGCGCGGGTCCTTCAGTTTTTGCTCCAGGCCTTCGTATTCGCCTTCGCGGATGTTTTCGATATAGCGGCGCATGGGAAAACGCGCCGACTCTCCGTAGAGAAAAACCGGGATATTGAATTCCTCCGCCACTTTCTGGGCGAAAGCGACCGACATGGCCACGGTCTCTTCCAGGGTGGCGTCCTTGAGCGGCACAAAGGGAAAAACATCGAGGGCACCGATGCGCGGGTACTCGCCCTGGTGTTCGCGCATGTCGATATGGGCGAGGCTCTCGCGGTAGAGCATCAATCCCGCTTCGAAGATGGCCTCCTGGGGACCGGTGAAGGAAAAGACGGTGCGGTTGCGCACACTGTCGCGGGAAACGTCCAGGACAATCAATCCGTTCACCACGTTCAGCTTTTCCACCAGGCTGTCGATGAATTTCTGGTCCTTGCCCTCACAGACATTGGGAACACAGGAAATGATCTTGTTCATGGCTTCTCCTCCGTAAATCAAAAAATTCCCAGCAGGATGCCGGCGGCGATCGCCGAACCGATCACCCCGGCCACGTTGGGTCCCATGGCATGCATCAGCAGATGGTTATCGGGATCGAATTGGCGTCCGACCATTTCCACGACCCGCGCCGAGTCGGGCACGGCCGACACCCCGGCCGCGCCGATGAGCGGATTCACTTTTCTGCCCTCGCGTAAAAAAAGGTTCATCAATTTTGCGAACAGCACGCCCCCGGCCGTGGCCACGGCAAAGGCCAGACAGCCGAGCACGAAAATCAATATGGAACGCGTGTTGAGAAAGACCTGGGCCGTGGTGGAAGCGCCGACCACCAGTCCCAGCAGCATGGTGCTGATATCTATCAGCGAAGAGGATGCGGTTTTGGCCAGGCGGCCCGTGACTCCGGATTCCTTCAACAGGTTGCCGAAAAAGAGCATGCCCAGCAGGGGGATGGCGCCGGGAGCGATAAAAGTTGTGACTATGAAGGCGACGATAGGAAAAATGATTTTCTCGATCCGGGTCACCTTGCGGCTGGGTTTCATGCGGATGCGCCGCTCCTTGGCCGTGGTCAGCAGTTTCATGATCGGCGGCTGGATGATCGGCACCAGTCCCATGTAGGAATAGGCGGCGATGGCGATAGGTCCGATCAGCGCCGGCGCCAGCTTGGAGGTGAGGAATATGGCCGTGGGCCCGTCGGCACCGCCGATGATGCCGATGGAAGCGGCCTGGGCCGGCGTGAACTTGAGCAGCAGCGCCCCGATGAATGTGGAAAAGATGCCGATCTGGGCGGCGGCGCCGAGCAGAATTGTCTTGGGATTGGAAAGCAGGGTGGAAAAATCGGTCATGGCGCCGATGCCGAGAAAGATAAGCGGCGGGAACACCCCGGAAGTGACGAAAGAATAAATGATCCCCAGCACCGAATTGCTGGTGGTGTTGAAGACATATTGGTGGGTCAGCGGGTCGATCATGTATACCGACAGGCTGTTGAACAACTGCACCGGCAGGGGGATGTTCCCCACCAGGATGCCGAAGCCGATGGGCACCAGCAGCAGCGGTTCATAATCCTTGCGGATGGCGATGGTGATGAATAACAGGCCGACAACGATCATGATCAGGTTCTTGTAGGAAAAATTCATCAGGCCGCTGGAACCGGCGATCTGCTCGACGTAATTCTGGAATCTGCCGCTGACCGCGTCGCCGGGGCCCATGTTTACGTTCAGGGAGGTCACCGCGGCGATGGCCCGGTCTTGCTCCACGGCCACAACTTTAAAAAAACCCGCCAAAGCACCCTCGGCATCGTTGAGACGGCCCTTCATGCCGCAACGGACCGCCTGGCGACTGCCCCGGTCCAGGAACAGGTACGCCCCTTGAGCCTCAACCTGGAAGTTTACCTTGCCCAGGGCTGGGGATATTATTTTGACCGCGTCCAGCTCCAGCATCTGCCGGCCGGGCAACAGGTGCACCTTGGCCAGGGCCAAGGCCAGTTCGCTCTCCATCACCGTGCAGGCACCGATCTTTTGGTTCAGGCTGTTGAGCAGCACGCCGCGGCAACCGACGGTGATGCCGCTTTCTTCGCCTTTGAGCAGGCGGATCACCGGCAGGTCAAACGGGGTTACGGCAACCGTGTCCGCAGCCGGGACTGTGAGCGGCGCTGCCAGGATGAACAGCAATAGAATCCATTTTTTCATATAGACCTCAGATAGGCTCTGGCCCGTCCCTACAAAGTGGTCATGAACGGTCGGGATATTTCGATCAACTTGTCGCCTTCACTGATATTGGCACCTTTTTGCACAAATATCTTTTTCACTGTGCCGTCGAACGGTGCCTGGATCTGGTTCTCCATTTTCATGGCTTCCATGATCAGCAGGGATTGGCCGGCCTTGACCGCGTCGCCTTCCCTGACCAGCAGGTCCAGGACCAGCCCCGGTAAAGGCGCCGGGATCGTACCTGAACTCTCCGGCGCGCCGACAGCGCTCTGCGGCGGTTGGGCCATGGCTGGGGCGGATTCCCGACCAGGCGCGGCGGCGGCAATAGTTGCCGGCTGGACAACGCCGCGGGCCAGCCCGCTGAAAACGCTTTGGCCGCTGCCCAGCTGCTTTAAGATCACCTTGTATTCCGTGTCATCGACCTGCACCAGCGCGTATTCCGCGTTGAGTTCCTTGATGCCGGCGTGAAATTCCTTGCCGCCGATCGACATGACATATTCGCGCATTATCTTACTCCTTTTATTGGTGCGTTGGCTGAAGTTCCAATCTCTTCCCTTAGGGTTGAAAAGGCCGGCTGGCGTCGAAAAGTGAAGCGGCCGAGCCGGTCGCCTCCGTGCAAACGCATTTCCACTTCCAGCAGAGCCGCGATCACGGCTGCCGTGTCGGCAGGCGGCACCGGCAAGATGACCGGCGCCATGTTTTCCATGACAACAGCCACGGGCGGAGACGACGCGATTTGCCGACGTCGCTCCAGCCAGACCGGCACCAGGGAGATGGCCGCTATCAGCCAACTGGTGATCAGTAGGCCGGCAAAGACCACGCCAATGCCTACCAGGGAAATTATGAACCCGTCGCTGATCGCCATATGTTCCTCCCCATTACAGCGGAATGTTGCCGTGCTTCTTGGCCGGATTGCTGGCACGCTTGGCGGCGAGCATTTCCAGGGCCTTGATCAGGCGCAGCCGCGTGCCGGCCGGCTCAATAACGTCATCAATGTACCCTTTGCGGGCGGCGCTGTAGGGATTGGCGAAAAGGTCGCGGTACACGTCCTTCAATTCCTCTTTTTTCTTTCCGTCGCCTGCGGCATTTTTCAATTCTTCGCTGTAAATGATCTCCACCGCCCCGTCCGGACCCATGACCGCGATCTCGGCGCTGGGCCAGGCCAGGTTGACGTCACCGCGGATATGCTTGGAACTCATGACGCAGTAGGCGCCGCCGTAGGCCTTGCGCACGATGATCGTGATCTTGGGCACTGTGGCTTCGGCAAAAGCGTACAGCAGTTTGGCACCGTTGCGGATGATGCCGTTGTATTCCTGGTTGGTGCCGGGCATAAAGCCGGGTACGTCCTCGAATGTGATCAGGGGGATGTTGAAGGCGTCGCAGAAGCGGACAAAACGGGCCGCCTTGATCGAAGCCAAGTTATCCAGCACGCCGGCCATGACCTTGGGCTGATTGGCCACGATGCCCACCGGCTTGCCGTTCAGGCGGGCGAAACCGACGATGATGTTGGCGGCGAACAGGGCATGGATCTCGAAAAAGTCGTGGTCGTCCACGACCTGGGTGATGATCTGCTTCATGTCATAAGGATGGTTGGGGTTATCGGGGATGATCTCGTTCAAGTTCGTGTCCAGCCGGTCCAGGGGATCACTGCATTCCTGCAGAGGCGGATTAGCGGCATTGCTCTGCGGCAGGTAGGAGAAGAGTCGGCGTAGTCCTGCGAAACAGGCGTCTTCGTTGGCGTAGACCAGGTGGGCCACACCGCTCTTGCTGGCGTGCACGCCGCTGCCGCCGAGCTGCTCGGTGCTCACGTCTTCCTGGGTCACCTGCTCGACCACCTTGGGGCCGGTGAGGAACATATAGGACGTTTTTTCCACCATCAAAACGAAATCGGTGATGGCCGGCGAATAGACGGCGCCGCCGGCGCAGGGGCCGAGGATCAGTGAGATCTGCGGCACCACCCCGGAGTAGAGCACATTGCGCAGAAAGATGTCGGCATAGCCGGCCAGCGAATCGACCCCTTCCTGGATGCGGGCACCGCCCGAATCGTTGATGCCGATGATCGGGGCCCCAACCCTGGCCGCC
>SPCN01000371.1 GCA_004525465.1 Chrysiogenales bacterium
GCGAAATGAAAACCGATGAAACCGGCGATGCCGCTCAAAAGCACGGCGGGTTTGCCCGGCACAGCCTGCTTGGTATTTGGCATCATGAATCACAACTCCCTTATTTACTGCGCTTTATTATAGTATACCTGCGTCCAAAAATAAAGCCTGGAGCCGAGTGCACGACCGGGGTGATGCCAGAAAATCGAAGCTGTGATAGAATGGAAAACCATGGCGCGAAAAAAAACAGTTTGGATAACAGCTGGCATGGCCGCGGCCGCGGTTTTGTCACTGCTGCTTTTTTATCCCCGCCAAACAAGCGACAGGCAGGTCCCCTCCTTGCTCAGCCGTCCCATACGCTTCGATGCCGCCTTGATCGAGCGGGCTTGGAACGGCATCGCTTCCCGGGCTGATCTGAAAAAATTAATTTTCCGCGACCGGGTCAACCGCTATTTTCCCTCTCAGGCGATACAATGCCGGGTGAAGTACAAGACAATCAGTTACCAAGCCCTGTTGGCTCCGGCGGGCAGCCGCCTGGAACTGGATTTAAAAACCAACGAAGGCATCCAATTGACTTTTTCCCTGTTTAATCCCCAGCCCGAGAAACTTAGATTCCTGGTTAAAATGGCTTCATCAGGAAAAGAAACACTCCTGTTCAGCAGATCTATCCGTGAAAAAATGGGCAAGGTTGAAAATATATTTCTGCCCAGGACCAAGGGAAAAACCGTGCGCCTGATCCTTGAGACCCGGGGCAGCGGCCTGGGAGCCTGGATCAATCCCTGTCAGTTGCAAAACCATCCCCGGCCCAGAACCGTGCTGATCCTCATGCTGGATACACTGCGGGCTGACCATGTTTCGGCTTACGGCTATCGGCGCTCGACCACTCCAGCCCTCGATGAACTGGCAAAGGGCAGCCTGATGTTCAGCCGCGCTTTTTCCACTTCCTCCTGGACCCTGCCGGCCCATGTTTCCCTGTTCAGCGGCCGCGATGTCCTGGCACACGGCGTGGTCGCTCCCAAGTCCCTGATTCCATCCGAAGTGCCGCTTCTGGCTGAGAAAATGCAACAAAAAGGGTTCATTACCCTGGCCCTGACCGGTGGTGGCTTTGTCAATGATCAATATGGTTTTTACCGCGGTTTTCAAAAGTATGTCAATCGCAGCTCGGATATTTTCCGGAGAAGTGCCGCCGGATTAATGCTGCGCGCCTTTCAGGACAAGGTGGCCGAGTTCGCCGACCAGGATCTTTTTATTTTTTTGCATACCTTTCAAATTCATGCTCCCTACAAAGCGCCCGATTCCTATTATCGGGCTTTTAATCCCATTTTGGATATAAAAATAAAACACATCGGCGGGCATTTGCGCCTGCCTCGGAAATCGTCCACGGAGCTGCCGCCTGCCGAGTCCGCGGATCGGCAAAAACTCATCGATCTCTATGATGCTTCCATCCTTTACAGTGACCAGGAATTGCTTAAGCCCCTCCTGGCTTATCTGCGCAGCAGCAATCGCTTCAATGATGCGATGGTGATCGTGCTATCCGATCATGGCGAAGAATTCTACGACCATGGCGACTGGGAACATGGCCATACCCTTTACCAGGAGCTTACCCGTATCCCCCTGATCATCAAGCTCCCGCAGCAAAAACGGGGAGAAATCCGCGAAAAGTTGTTTGCCATCAGCGATATCCCCGGCCTTATCCTGGCAGAATACGGCTTGGATGCTGAAGGCAGCGACTTTATTAACGGCCGTCCCAATGATCCGCGGCGGGTCTTGGAACTTTCCCTGCCCGTGATCCCGCTGCGCCAGGGACTGTTCGGCCGGGTTTCCTACGTTGACCATGATCATCAGTATATCCACAACTTTTTGCCGGCAGCAACAGCCGGGAATGAGCTTTCACCTACGCCGGTTTTAAAAAGTGATGAATGGTTCACCCTGGGGGATATTCCCCTGGCAGCCGCCGAACCGTTTTCCCCATCTCCGGCCTTGCATTCCCATTATAAAAAAAAGCTGGCCGATTACTTGCGCCGGCTCAAGGCCCTAAAAAGGAATGAGGGACAACTCGACGCAGAGCTGTTAAACAAACTCAGGGCCCTGGGCTATCTCAACAACTGAACCTGTTTCTCGACCCTAGCAATCAGAAAAATGCCTTTCAGGAAAATTTATTGGAACTTGTCACTCTTGCTTTTCAGGAACTGCAGGATGTTCAGCGCTTCCAGGGGCGTCAGGCGGGCGATGTCGATCTCTTTCAGCTTGTCGCGGATCTCGTCCCAGACCTTCAGCTCCATGTCCTCGGGAAAAATAAAACTATATATCATACGCCCTGGAGGCGGCATAAAGGGGTATGGTTACTATTTTGTCATAGCGCGAAAAATTTTCAGCTGATATTCTGACACCTTTGGAAAGGTTTCTTTCGTCAAGAAAAATATGCAGGCTCTGCATCTGGCCCTTTGTGCCTGCCTTCACTTCCAGCGGAACTACGCCACTCTTTCCTTGAACAACAAAGTCGACTTCGGCATTGCTGGATTTTTCCTCCCGGTGCCAGTAATAAAGTTCGGGATAGCTGTAGGGAGATGCCGATTTTATCAATTCCAATCCGCTAAAAAGTTCCGCCAAATGCCCTTTGTTGATCAACTGCTGCAGGTCGGAA
>SPCN01000092.1 GCA_004525465.1 Chrysiogenales bacterium
CGAGCTCAGGTCGTAAAGGGCGATGTAAAAATTCCTGGCCGGCATCAGTTCGCCGATGGTGGCATGGATAGAGCGGAACAGCTGATTCAGATTGATCGCGGTTTGGGCCGATTCCGAGATCTGGTAAATCGCTTTCTGCACTTGCTCAGACCGCTTCCTTTCGGTGATATCCTCACAAACAATGAAGATCGTCGAACGGCCGGCGGTCTGCCGCACAGCCCGGGCCATTTCTTTGGACCAGATCAGGCGCCCGTCCTTATGGATTTTTCGCGATTCCCAGTTAACCACTTCCATGGGGCGCTGCAAACAGGAAGCCAGCTGCCTCTGCACGTCAGGCCGGTCATCCGGAAAAAATACATTGAGGAACGACTGACCGACCAGCTCTGCCGCTGAATAACCCAACTGTTCGCATCCCGAACGGTTGACCGAGAGGACAACACCCTGGGCATCCACGGTGAAGTACATGGAGGGGTTGAATTCATACAGAATCCGGTAGCGTTCCTCGCTGGTCTGCCATTCCGTTTCGGCAATTTCCCTTTCATGAATTTCATGCCGCAACTGCTTTTCCCTTAGCTCGTCTTCGATTTTTTTCTTCTGGAAAAATCGGGAAATCTCAACACTATCGACGATTTTTCCAATTTCGGGGTTCTTCAGCAAATAGGCATCGATGTTGCCGGCAATGCGATCAGGATGAGCCATGATAAAACGGCAATGGCTATCGCCCTTGGCCTGGCACAAAATTTCCGCGGCCACCAGCGATACCCCGAAGCTCTCCTCGCACCAGCCGGAGGAATAACCGGCATTCATCACGCAAACCGGAAAATCTGGCTTTTTCCCGACCTCCCGCCAAGCATGGGCCTCAAAGGAATAGGGATGATCGTAGATCAGGAAATAGTCCTCATCGGGGGTGGGATTGCTTTCCGGCAAGATGTCGACCAATGCCCAGCCGGAATGGGCGAAATGAATGGGTCCGGCCGACAACTTGGTAATGGGATCCTTCAGGTTCATTTTCTGGGCGAAAATCTTGGCATCGGCGCTGCCGATGGCGTGGGCCAGGTCGAAAAGGAGTCCGCGCGCCAGTGATAGCGCTTCCTCTTCGCTTTTATTGGCATACAGCCGTTTGGCGATCTCGAAAAACTCGACAGACATCGACGCGGCCCGTATCAGGATGTATCTCTGACCACCAATATCGATCATTCCCCTGGCTGCGTCCTCCACCTTTGTGCTGAAATAGGCTCCGACCACTTCCTGAGCTTTAGCGAAGATCTCGCGAAACTTGCCGGGAACTTTTACAGTTCTCTTCATAAGCCCAATCTCATGGGCAAATATTCAGAAAGGCCAAGAATTGAAGTTTGGTATCGATCTTTCATTTTTTGCCGGCGTCTCCCCCAATAATTAGGACACGTATTTAGTCACACTTTATTAGTTTAGCAACTTTAAAATGATTTTTCAAGTCGGCTCAACCATAATGGCCTGGTGGCCCTGGCCACGCATTTGCGATAAATATAAAATTCGCCTGTCTTTTTCTTGATTTATTTCCAGCGCTGCATTAGAATTTGCAATTGCGCCCCTGCCAACAGGCGCGCCGGAGGAGCATGGCGGATAAAAAAGAAGAATTGCTGGCCGCGGCCAGGAAGGCGCGGAAAAATGCCTATGCCCCCTACTCCCAATTCCACGTGGGCGCGGCCGTGCTCGGCGCCGGCGGCAGGATCTTCAGCGGCTGCAATGTGGAAAACGCCTCGTTCGGGCTGACCTGCTGCGCCGAGCGCAACGCCATTTTCGCCATGGTCGCCGCCGGTGAGAGGGAGATTCGCGAGATCCTGGTCATCGGCGAGAGCGAGGAGTTTCTCCCCCCCTGCGGCGCCTGCCGCCAGGTGATCGCCGAGTTCGCAACGCCGCCGACAGTGGTGCACATGTGCAACCGCCAAGGCCAAAGCCGCGACACCACCGTGGCCGAGCTGGTGCCGTTTATCTTTCACCTGAAAAAATAAACATGGGTTTCACTATATTTATATATAAAAGAGCAAGGACAAAATGATTGATCTGGACAAGGAAACATTGGCCAAAATGATCGACCACACCGAGCTGAGCGCCCACTCCGGCGAAAAAAAGATCGCCAACCTGTGCAGCGAAGCGCGCAGCTTCGGTTTTTACACTGTATGCATCAACGGCGCCTACACCCGTTTCGCCGCGGAAAAACTCCAGGGCAGCGGCGTCCTGGTCTGCAGCGTGGTCGGATTTCCGCTCGGGGCCGGAACCAGCACCGCCAAAACCTTTGAAGCCCGCGAAGCGGTGGGCAACGGCGCCGCCGAGATCGACATGGTGGTCAACGTCGGCGCCCTGCGCGACAAGAGACTGGACCTGGTCCGCGACGATATCGCCAGCGTGGTGGAAGCCAGCCGGCCCGCCTTGGTCAAGGTCATCCTGGAGACCTGCTTCCTGACCGACGAGGAGATCGTCCGCGGCTGCGAACTGTCGGTCGAAGCCGGGGCCAAGTTCGTCAAGACTTCGACCGGTTTCGGGGCCTTCGGCGCCTTCCCCGACCACGTGCGCCTTATGCGCCGGACGGTGGGTCCCGACATCGGCGTCAAGGCCTCGGGAGGCATCCGCAATTTCAAGGACGCCTGGCGGCTGATCCGGGCCGGCGCTTCCCGTTTGGGGGTGAGTTCCAGCGTGGCCATACTGGAAGGACTTTCCCTCTATAAATTCGCCCCGGCCGCCTGGCTCGAGGAAGAGATACCCTGCCACTTCTGTCCCTCGCGCTCAGCCAGTCTCGACAAGCAGCCCAAGGCCGTTTACGCCTATTACAAAAAGAAATGCCTGACCTGCCCGCACCTGGAAAAATTCAATAAATTCTACGAATAATGGAGAAAAGATGAACGGTTGGATGGGAAAAATAGCCAAAATCGATCTCGGCAGCCTGGAGCAGGAAACCGTAGCCATCGACGACGAAATGCGCCGCCGCTATCTCGGCGGCCGCGGGCTGGGGGTCAAGCTGTACACCGACCTGTGCTCAGCCAAGACCGATCCTTTCGCCCCTGACAATGCCCTGATCTTCATGACCGGGCCATTGACCGGCACGGTGATGACCTCGGGCCGCTACGCGGTCGTTTCGCGCTCGCCACTGACCGGGACCATCTGCGACTCCAGCTCGGGCGGCAGCTTCGGCGCGGTTCTAAAGAGCGCCGGGCTGGACGGACTGGTCATTCAGGGCCGGGCCGACCATCCCGTCTACCTCTACGTCCATGACGGCGGCATAGAAGTCCGCGACGCTTCGAGCTTGTGGGGCTTGAACACTCAGCAGACCCAGAAAGCGATCCAGGAGCAAACCCCGGCAAAAACTTCGGTGGCCTGCATCGGCCCGGCCGGAGAAAACCGGGTGGCGTTCGCGGCCATCATGAACGACAAGGACCGTGCCGCCGGCCGCGGCGGCATGGGTGCCGTCATGGGCGCAAAAAACCTGAAAGCTATCGCCGCCTCCGGCAGCCAGACTGTGGCCATCGCCGACCCGGAAGGGTATAAGGCCATGAATGCGCGCATCGAGCGCATCGTCGATAAGAACCCGGTGACCGGCAAATCGCTGCAGGTCCTGGGCACTTCGGTGCTGGTCAATATCATCAACGCCCATGGTATGTTCCCGACCGAAAATTTCCGTCGCGGCATGTTCAACGACGCCGAGGGCACCAGCGGCGAAAAGATCGCCGAATCGCTGCTGCAGCGCCAAAGCGCCTGCTACAAGTGCCCCATCGGCTGCGGCCGCACCACTCGGACCAAAAACAAGCACGGCGAAGGGCCGGAATACGAAACTGTGTGGGCCTTCGGAGCCCAGTTGGGGGTCAGCGACCTGACCGCCATCACCGAAGCCAACTACGCCTGCAACGAACTGGGCCTCGACACCATCACCATGGGCAGCACCATCGGCTGCGCCATGGAACTTAGCGAGACCGGGGCCTGGAAGGAAAAATTGGACTGGGGCGATGCAAGCAAACTTCTGGCTTTAGTGGAAGACACTGCCTACCGCAGAGGGATCGGCGCCGAACTCGCGCTGGGCTCCAAGCGTCTGGCCGAAAAATACGGCCGTCCGGAACTGGCCATGCAGGTCAAGGGCATGGAGATCCCGGCCTATGACCCGCGCGGCGTCCAGGGCATGGCCCTGAGCTATGCCACTTCCAACCGCGGCGGCTGCCACATGCGCGCCTATATGATATCCCCCGAGATCCTCGGCCACCCGGTTTTCCTGGACCGTTTTTCAACCGTCGGCAAGGCCGAGATCGTGGCCCTGTTCCAGGATATTTCCGCCCTGGTGGATTCAACCGTGCTCTGCCGCTTCCTGCAAATCGCCATGGGCATCTCCACTTTTACCGAGATGCTGCGCACGGTCACCGGCCTGGACTTCAGCGACGAAGAGCTGTTGAAGATCGGCCGCCGCATCTACACGCTGGAAAGGGTATTCAACAACCGGGCCGGTTTCAGCCGCGGTGACGACACCCTGCCGCCGCGCTTTTTCAATGAAGAACTCCAGACCGGGTCGTCACGTCACCGCGTGGTGCGCCTTGAGGAAATGCTCGACGACTATTATTCAGTGCGCGGCTGGGACAAGGAAGGCGTGCCGCTGCCCCGGACCCTGGCGGAACTCGGATTATAAATTGGCCGGGAAGATCGTGGTCAAGTTTTACGGGCTTTTGCGCCGCCAGGTGCAGCCCCCGGTACTGGAAATTTCGACCGCTGAACTCAATATTTTGCAACTGCTGCAATTGGCGGAGCGCAGAACCGGGCAAAATTTCCTGGATGAACTGCTTGATCCTGAAAAAAAGCTGCTGACCGGGACCATCATCCTGGTCAACGGCGAGAATATCCGCCTGAAACAGAACCTGGAGACGCGGGTCAGCGGCGGCGACACCGTCGACCTTTTTTCCCCCGCCGGCGGCGGCTGAGGCATCCCCGGGTCGGGACAGCGAGGTAACATGGCAAACGGAATGTATGAGATCATTTCAAAGAAACGGGACGGCCAGGAATTGGAGCGGGAAGAGATTGCTTTTGTGATCGCAGGCTATGTTAAAGGGGAGATCCCGGATTACCAGGTCGCGGCCTGGCTGATGGCAGTGTATATCCGCGGCCTGAGCGAGCGCGAACTGGCCGACCTGACCGAGATCATGCTCGATTCCGGCGATCGCATTCCCCTGGACGCAGTGGACGGCAAAAAGATCGACAAGCACAGCACCGGCGGCGTCGGCGACAAGATCAGCTTCGTCGTGGCGCCGCTCGTGGCCGCCTGCGGAGTGCACGTACCCATGCTTTCCGGCCGCGGCCTCGGCCACACCGGCGGCACCCTGGACAAGCTGGAAGCCATCCCGGGCCTGAATGTCTTTCTCGAAGCCGCCCGGTTCCGCGAGGTCCTGGCCTCGACCGGCATGGTCATCTGCGGCCAGACCGAGAACATCGTCCCGGCCGACAAGAAGCTCTATGCCCTGCGCGACGCCACGGCCACGGTCAGCTGCCTGCCGCTCATCGCCTCCTCGATCATGAGCAAGAAACTGGCCCTGGGCTCGGACGGCATCGTCCTGGACGTGAAAACCGGCAGCGGCGCCTTCATGAAAGACGAGAAGGACTCGCTGCGCCTGTGCCAAACCATGGTCGCCATCGGCGAAAAAACCGGGCGCCCCACCCTGGGCATCATTTCCAGCATGGACCAGCCCCTGGGCCGGGCCGTGGGCAACAGCCTGGAGATCATTGAATCCATCGAAGCCCTGAAAGGCAAAGGCCCTGAGGACGTCATGGAGGTCACCTACGCATTGGGCTACTGCATGCTTTTGGCCGCGGGACAGAAAATAGACTATCCGCAAGCGCTCGATAAATTCAGGGAAGCCATCGCTTCCGGCCTGGCCCTGGATGTTTTCAGGCGCTTCATCGCCGCCCAGGGCGGAGACCCCGGGGTCTGCGACGATTATTCCCTGCTGCCCGCCGCCCGGGAAAAGATAGAATTCACAGCCCCGGTTTCCGGATATATCGCGCGCATCGATTCTTTTGCCATAGGCATGGCCGCCATCGACACCGGCGCCGGGCGCCGTAAAAAAGAGGATGCCATCGCCTACGGCAGCGGATTCGTCTTCCATGCCAACTTGGGCGACAGGATCGAAAAAGGCCAACCGCTGGTAACCATTCACAGCGATCGCCCGGAAAAAACGCCGGCGGTCCTGGAAAGGCTGGGCGAGGCGATCAGGATCGAAGCACAGCCCGTGGCCCGGCCGAAAATGGTTTTGCATCTGGTGGACAAGGAGGGGGTCAGGCCCTGGCCCTATTAAGCACTTTGGTGAAAAAATACAAAAGCGTTTTCTTCGATGCCGATGACACCCTGTTCGACTACCCGCTGGCCGAACGGACGGCCCTGCTGGCCAGCCTGGATGAATTCGCCATCACGGCGGAACCCGAGACGGTCATCGCCGCCTACAAACGCCACAACCGCGACGTCTGGCAGGCCTTCGAACGCGGCGAGACCGACCAGGCCACCCTGCGCATCGAGCGTTTCCGCCGCCTGGCCGCGGAACTGGGCATCAGCGACCTGCCCCTGGCCAGGATCGGCAGCTTCTACCTCGAGGCGCTGTCCCGCCAGTCGCAACTGCTGCCCGGGGCGCTGGCCACGGTCCGGGCGCTGGCCGAAAAATTCCCCCTGGCCCTGGTCACCAACGGCATTGCGGCAGTTCAGAAAAAGCGCTTCGCCGCTTCGCCCATCACCGCCTATTTCCAGTCCATTGTCATTTCCGAGGAGGTGGGCCTGGCCAAACCCGACCCGCGCATTTTCGAACCGGCATTGCAGAAGATCGGCGTCCAAGCCGCCGATGTCCTTTTCGTCGGCGACAGCGTCAGTTCCGACATGGCCGCGGCGCGCAACGCCGGCATGGATTTCTGCTGGCTCAACCCGAGCGGCACTCCCGTACCCGCCGGTCACTCCCCGGCATATATCATCGCTACGATCCATGAACTTCCCGGACTCCCCGGTCTCTGATCTTTTCAATAAATTCACAGGCTGAAACAAATTCCCGGGAATAAAAAGCAAATCAATTTGACAATTCCCCGCAAATCGATTAATAATTCGATTTTCAAGGAGGAGCAATGAAGAAAACCATATATGTTTTAATAGTAATATCCGTGCTGGCGGTCTTGCTTCCGGGGCAGGAAGTGCTGATCCAGGATACGGCGCCTTTCACCTACGCCTACCTGGAATGCCGCGGCTCTTACCAGCAGATCCCGGCCAAGATCGGCCTGTTCATGCCGGAATTCTTCAAGCAGAAGCTGATGCCGGCCGGCAATTTTTTCGGCATGTACCTGAATTCGCCGGCTGAGGTCAAGGAAGAGGAGCTGCAATGGCGGCTGGGCTTCCCCGTCGCCGCGGATGCCGCGGTGGCCGCGCCGCTGCTGAAAGGGGAGTGCCTGGCCACCAAGATAGCCGTTTATCTGTATGTCGGCCCCTATGAAAAAGTAGGCGACGCCTACGGCAAAATATTCGCCTTCATTGATCAAAACGGGTATAAAGCCGCCGGGCCGACCATCGAAAAGTACCTGGACATGGACCCCACGGCGATGAAACCGGAGGATCTGCGCACCGAGATCAATATCCCGGTGCTGAAGAAATAACGCCGCCAAATCGGGGACGGCAGGTTAAAAATTTATAAATGGATTTGTAGGGGCGAATAAACATTCGCCCTTCCCTGTTCGATTCTTCCTCTCTTTCTGGGCGTATGGTTATACGCCCCTACCTATCCCGTCCCCTACCCCAGCAGTATCCCGGCCAGGGTGGCGGTCATCAGCGTGGCCAGCGTGCCGCCCAGGACCGCTTTCAACCCCAGGGAGGCGATATCCTTCTTGCGGTGCGGGGCCATGGGGGCGATGCCGCCAATCTGGATGGCGATTGAGGAAAAATTGGCGAAACCGCATAAGGCGTAGGTTGCCATGGTGATCCCTTTGGGACTGAGGAGTCCCTGTTTGATCATCCCGACCAGGTCGATATAAGCGACAAATTCGTTCAAAACCACCTTGGTGCCCAACAGGCTGCCGAAGTGGAAGGCGTCGCGCACC
>SPCN01000300.1 GCA_004525465.1 Chrysiogenales bacterium
GAAAACAGAAGTCAGAGAACAGAAGACAGAATGAAGAAAAGAAAAAGATTATCGCTTCCTGTCATCTGTTTTCCTCCTTGCAGTTGTACAAATGAAAGACCTTTCAGCAATGCGCTCCTACTTGGCTTTTCTCCAGCTGACGATCCCCTGGATCAGATGAGCGCCCGAAGCCGCGCCGCACACAAAGAACAAAAGGAATTTCCCCAATGACACTCCGCCCTGGGTGTAAAATACGATCGCCACGCACAGAAAAACAAGGCTTACGGCAAAAAAACGCAGGTAACCTTTTTTCATTTCTTACATCCTCCTGATCCCGGTTTTTGAATTTCCTGTAAATATTTTTACGCTTTGGTCCAACTTAAATACGACATCCATTGATAAATTGTAGATGAAGGTTTGGCGCGTGTCAAACGCCTTATGCCGGCATCGCAACAACCGTTTCAGGCCGCTCGCATCGCGGGCGCAGGTGTCATATTGAAAGATCTGGCACTAAGGCATTGAAGGTCCTCGATGAGGGGTGACAAGTAAGACTAAAATACCAAACCCCAAACTCCAAATACCAATTAAATTCAAAGTTTCAATGACCAAAACGGAGAAAAGACCTCGGAAGACCGATGGCAGAAATTGACAAATAAAAAAAACAGCCCTATACTTTTTTACAAATAAAACAGGGATAAAAGCGCTGTCCGGGAGACAGAGGCACGACTGAAGGAGAAGAGTGCAAGATGAAACATGCAAGTTTGCTTAAGTTCGGCGGCATAGCGTCGATCGCGGTCGGCGCGCTCTACCTGCTGGTGGGATTGACGCATTTCCTGCTGCCGCGGGCCCAGCTGCGCGGCGCCGGCGGCATCACCACGGCGTTCTTCGAGTCGCTCGCCCAAGGTTCTTCGATATTCATGCTCCACTATTGGCTCGTCGTCGCCCTTTCACTGCTGACGTTCGCTGTGATCGCGGCTTTTTTCTCATTGCTGCGCGAGCACCGATCGGGACTTCTCTGCTGGGCGACGACGGTGGGCTTTTTCGGGGCGGCACTGACGGCGATCGATTTTGCCTGGTTCGCCATCGAGGCGCCCCGGCTGGCCAGGCTGTATATGAGCGCCGCAGAGGCCTCCCGGCCGCTGCTGCTCATGGTCGGCGTGCCGCACATCGATCCGTGTTTTTTCTCGTATGGATTGGCGGGGGTGTTCGCGCTGACCGTAAGCAGCGCGGCGCTACGCCACAGGCTTCTTCCCCGCGTGCTCGGAACCATCGGCGTTGTCGGCGGCGTGATGCTTCTCCTGGTGTTCGCGGGAGCCCTTGCCCATTCTCCGTGGCTGATCGATTTCGCCGTCGGCTTGGGCGGGCTCGTCGTCGGCCCGCTATGGTACATCTGGACCGGGTTTGTGCTTAGAAACAAAGGTCGAGCAGAGGAAACGGCCCAATTGTAAGTAAGGGCGATCCGCCAGGCGTAGTGCTGAAGGACGGTCGCCGTTATCCCTTGCACTGAGTTCCAGCGTTCTTTTCTTCCCCTACGCCGTCAGCCGTATGCCGTACACCGAGTGCCTTCATTCTTCCCTCACACCGTCCACCGTAAACCGAGTTCTGCCTTGGTATTCCCCTACCCCGCCTTCTGCATTTCCAGTTCCGGGCTCTTGGCCATCAATTGCCGCACGAACGACGGCGTTTCTGGATCGCTAAGGCAGGATTCGCCGTACAGGCTCAGGTAATTGGCCGCCATCTGCCGCAGCTCCTCCAGGCCCAGCATGTTGTCGCTGCCTTCCAGCTTGGTCACGAAACAAAACACTTTCTGTTTTTGCATTTTTATCTCCTGCCACAATGATAATATCGGGGGTATGACAAATGATGTCCTAGGGAGAAGGAAAATTAAAAACATTGAATTGTTGAAGGGTTAACGGGTGGACGGGTTGAAGGGTGGACGGGTTAAAGCCAAAGATCAGCAGCAAAAGTCCGATCTTTGCGATTCCCCTTTAATTCTTCAAGTCTTTAAAACTTCAACGAATTTATCCTCAGCAGCTTTGACCAGCTCCGACTTCGGAAACTGCTCCTCAAACTGCCTCAGCCGGTAATGCGCAGCCTCGAGCATGTTGTTCTCGGCTAAAAGTACGATCAATTGGTAGAAGGCGCGCTGAAATGAGCATGCCGGCCACCATGCGGTCGACGACCTCGACCGCGAGCTGGCGGAGTGCGGGCTGGAGATTCACTGCCCGCCCTGCCGCCGGCTTGAGGCAAATCGATCTGCTTCCCGCCTCGGCACACAGTCATCCCTTAGGCCTTGAGTCGGATCACATTCTCTTTTTTATCACCCTTTATGGGTAAATAAGCCATATAGGCAAGCCCAGGGCATCAACTTTTTATTTTTTTACAATTCTTCCCTAATTCCTCCGCTCAATAGATATTGCCGTTCGATGACGTGAGCGCCCCGGCACTGGCGGAGAGGGTGTAAGCCGTGCCGCCGCTGCCAGTCCAGGTAGCGATGTTGAACGCCCCGCTACTGTCGACTTTGTAGGTGGGAATGGCGCTAAAGGTGAGCGGTTGGCCGGACACGCAATACTCAGGCATGCCGGGGGTGCGCAGGAAATAAGCGGTGCCGCTGCCCTTGATCGAGCAGACGCCACTGGCTTCCATGCAGACCGCCGTCATTTCGTCAACGCCAATACCGCAGGCCTGGCTGGTCCAGCCGTCCTGCAGCAAGCGCGCCAGGAACGTGACCAGCCGGCCCATGCGGTCACGGGCAACGAAATGCGAATCGGTGATGACCTGCTCCAGCCTCGGCAGGAGCAGGAAATCCTGGCCCAGGGTGATGTCTCTGTAATAGGGGTTGGCCAGCGCCTCACTCGAAACGACCGATTTACTAGTCAGCGCCGCATACAGGAAGTAGCCCAGGACCGCGTGGCCGGCACTGGTACCGCCGATGGGCACGCCTTTGGCCACAAGGGAATTGATGGAATCCTCGATGGCGGTGCCTCTCCAGTTATTCCAGTAGTCGGACTGGTCACCGCCGGCGATGAATAGCGCCTCCGCGTTGCGGATCTGGGCGTTCACGTAGCTGTTGCTGGAGTCCTTTTTGGATAGAACAAGCGTTTGCACCGAATCGACGCCACCCAGTTCCGTGTAGATGTAATCATTATAACCGTCGGAACCGCTGCAGCGGATGATCACAAAGTCACCGCCACCCGATTTGGAGATCATCCACTGGATGGCCGCGTCGACATCGGTGCTGCCCCCCATCATGCAAATGCCGAAACTGGTCGCGGTGCTCACATCGGCCGCGTTGCCCGTCATGTA
>SPCN01000025.1 GCA_004525465.1 Chrysiogenales bacterium
AGACAAGGTCCAGGGCCTTGAGGGCGGGGGGGTAGTGGTCCACGATTCCTTCCCGGTGATCCCCGGAGATTACCTGTTGGTTGTGTTCATTGAAAACTCAGTGGGCAAGGAATTCTCCTATTTTGACCATGCCATTCACGTGCCCCTTCCAGGACAGAAGCCGTACCTGGCCAACCCCATCCTCGGCTACAAACAGGAGATCGAAAACAGCAATTTCTTTCACACCTACAAATTCTTCAATAAAGTATTGTCCGTGGATATCGATAAGACCTTCGGTCTCAGCGATGTTCCCCACCTGCTGGTCGGTGTCTATGACCTGACCCGGGAAGTTTGGGAAAAGGGCGAGGTCGAGATTGAATTGCGCGGCCTGAACGAGAGGTTCAAATTCAGCCGCACCGTGCGCCAATCATTGAATGAACAGCCGTTTGCCAAGGATATGCATCTGATCCTGGCGCTCGACAAAAAGGATTTGCGTTCCGATTATTATGAATTGACCCTGCGTTTGCGCGCTCCGGGGGGCGCCCTGCTGGACAGCAAAAAAACCGATTTTACCATTTCCCCGATCCAGAAAATCGCCCACCCGATCGAAACCTACAAGCAGGTCATGGTTGACAATCCCTATATTTTCAACTATGCCCAGGGCCAGCAGTTCGAAGGGATAGGCAACCTGGAGAAAGCTGAGCTGTATTTTGCAAAAAGCGTTCAGGACAATCCGGATTTCGCGGAAGGGTATGTGGCCCAGTTTACTCTGGCCAACAGGCTAAAGAAGTATTCCCAGGTACTGGCTGCCGTGGAGAACCTCAGCAGATTCGCTAAATTCGCTTTTGATTATCATTTGATCAAAGGCACCGCCCTGTTCGGCCTGGAGCGCTTCGAGCCGGCCCTCGACGAGCTGCTCAAAGCCAACAAAATCTACAACAGCGACACCCGCGTTTTAAATTTGATCGGCTTCTCTTTTTTCAAGCTCAACGACATGGAAGAGGCCCTGAAAGCTTTCGAAGCCTCTCTGGCTTTGAATGGCAAGCAGCCGCAGGTTGACAGAATTATCACCGAGATCAAGGCACGGACCTCGCAAAACAAAGGCGGACAAAAAGCTAAGGTCAAGTAGAAAGGGGTCGCCGCTTTCCGCTGCTGAAAGTTTTCAATACAGGCCGATAGAACGCAAGCTGATCTCGCCCCCGGAGCCGGAGTGGGAGTTGCCATTGTCGATCGTGAAAAAAAAGGCGCTGATTTTTTTTAGATCGGCTGTAGCATCGGGGCCGTAAAGGCGGTGAAAACGGGCGAAAGGGATCGCGATCCGCTGCCAGTTTTCTCCGACCAGGAATGAATGCTGGAACGCGGATTCCAGCCGGTCCTCGCCATTGCGAAATTGCAGCCAGAAACGCATGGGACGGCTGCCGCGGGTTTCGAAAACAAAACCCCGATAATTTGAAAAATCGAGGCTTTCCCTGCGGGCCAGGGCCGTCCAAAAGTCGACCTGGGTGGGTGATTCCTGCCGCAGGGCATAGGTGAAACGGGTGACCGGCTGGCCGGAGGCCTGGTCGACGATTTGCATCGAGGCCTGAGAAAGGGGATTCTTTTCAATGCGGAAATAATTTTCTCCCCTGGCCAGGATACGGCGGGGCGTGATCGTCTCAGGCTTTTCAGGATTTCTTGAGCGGCCGATGAAGATGGGGTTGGCCAGGATCCAGGGCAGATCACTGCCAGGGCCGGAATGCGGCGATATTTCGCAACGATATACCCCGGGCCGGTTGATGGGAACTGCAATTTCCTGCCGGTTGTTGTCGCGGATTGTTCTAAATTTTTCCCCGTCTTTCTTGATCAGGATGTCGGTCGAAAAATTGAAAGGCAATTTCAGAACCAGTACGCCGCCGCCGGCCTCGGCGTCTCCGCCCATTTCCACCTGGCGGCCGTCTTTTTCAAGATAGTAATTTTCGAAGCCGTTGGCCGCGGCCAGCGATTCGATGACGCAGAAGAAGTCGCCGCGGCGCAGAGAGGAAATGACGGTCGCGGCCGCCGCTTTGGCGTCCTTCTCAAGCTCGCGGTCCACTTTCACGTAGATGCGCAATATTTTGAAGGTTGCTCCGTAGGAAGGAAAATGCAAGCTAGTCTTTTCGCTGATCGGAAGCTTGGCGTGAGTGTCCAGGGCGTAGATGCCGTAGTATTTTCCTTCACGGTTGAAACCGTCCCATATTTCCAGTTCCTGGTGCGGATATGAGATCAGCGAGGTCAAGGCGTAGTCGGGGTTCAACATGTATTGCAGCGGAAACAGGGTCAATCCGTACAATAGATTCTTTTTGGCCATCTGATACATGCTCATAATTTCAATACCGGTAAAGTCGCTGACCTGCCAGTCGCTCCAGGGGATCTTGCGGTCCAGGGGGTGGGAGATGAACGTTACGCCCTGGTCGCGGTTGACTTCAGCGATCGCTTCCTGCGGCTCGGGTGGGAAAATATAATCTGGAGTGCGGTATCCGGCCGCGGCCAGGTGGCCGGAATGGAGAGAAAATTCCGAGGCGCCGATGAGCAACGTGTCGTGGATCCAGGCCGTGGCAGCCGATGCCTGCAGGTTGGGCCGGCCATGGTCGCTTAGAATGACAAAATCCAGATTCTGGGCGCCGGCATCCCGGCAGATCTCTTCAATGCCGCCGATGCCGTCGGAAAAATTGGAATGCACATGAAAAACGCCTTTTTTATAAAAAGAAGGCAGTGGGCGGTTATTGTTTCTTTTTTGAAATGAGAGACCGTTGAAGACGTTGACGGCTATGGCCATGGCCAGAACTGCCAGGCTGGCCTTGAAAAATTTTTTCAGCAAACGAGCAGCTCCTTCATGCGGGCCACGGCTTGCTTCAATCCAAGAAAAGCGGCATTGGCCACGATGGAGTGGCCGATGTTCAGTTCTTCGATCTCGGTGATGGCGGCGATGGGACGAATGTTTTGATAGGTAAGTCCGTGGCCGGCCAGCAGGGTGAAGTTCAGTTTCTTGGTATAACTAACCGCTTTGCTGATTTTTTCCAGTTCCAGCCTGGCGTAACTGTTGCCGGCATTTTTGGCGTAGTCGCCGGTGTTCAATTCAATGATGCGGATGCCCAGGCGGTGGCAGGCCTTGATTTGATCGATCTCCGGATCAATGAACAATGAAACGCCTATGCCTGCCGCCAGCAGATTGCCCGCTACTTCCTGGATCTTGTCGGCGAACATGATCACGTCAAGTCCGCCGCTGGTCGTGACTTCATCCTTGCTTTCCGGCACCAGCGTGCAGAGGTCAGGCTTGTATTTCAGGGCGATCTTGACCATTTCCATGGAAACGGCCATTTCCATGTTCAATTTGCTTTTAATCACCCGGCGCAGGATCTCGACGTCCCTTTCCTGGATATGCCGGCGGTCCTGGCGCAAATGCACCGTGATGCCGTCGGCGCCGCCCATTTCAGCAAGCACCGCCGCGTAAATCGGGTCCGGTTCGTTGGTCATCCGCGCCTGGCGAATGGTGGCAATGTGATCGATATTGACGCTAAGTTTCATGTTGGTCTCCAATTTCATTTTCTACCAATGACTGGAAAATCGGCATATTTTTTTCGATGACGTCGCGGTCCCGGGCTTCCATCATGATTCGCAGCTTCGCTTCGGTGCCCGAATAACGGATCAGCAAGCGTGCCTGGCCGCCGTTTTTTTTATCAAACTCCCCGGCAGCCCGCCTGAGTGTTTTCCAGGTTTTCAGGTCTTTCCTGCGCCTGATCCGAATGCTGACCGTTTGCTGGGGAAACAAACGCAGTTGCTTGAGGATCTCATCGGCGCCGTTATGAAAAAAAACCAGGGCTTTCATAAAAAAAAGCGCGGTCAAAAAACCGTCCCCGGTCGTCTGGCGCTGCCGCAAAATGATGTGTCCGGACGGTTCACCACCCAGAATGGCGCCCTTTTTTTTCATCAGCCGGTACACGTGCTTGTCGCCGACGCCGGTGCGCAGAAATTCGATCCCAATGGCGTTCAACGCCCTTTCCAGCCCGAGATTGCCCATGACGGTGCCGACCACCATGCGATTGAAACTGGGCTCGGTATCATTCAGGTAACGAGCCAAGATGTAAAGGGCATGGTCGCCTTCTAAAATGTTCCCGCTGCGGTCCGAGAAAATCACCCGGTCGGCATCGCCGTCAAAGGCCATGCCCAGGTCGGCTTTTCTTTCTGCCACCAGTTTTTTCAGGGCTCGCGGGAAGGTTGAACCGCAGCCGGCGTTGATGTTCCGTCCGTTGGGCCGGGCGTGGCCGATGGCGGCATTCAGTCCCAGGCGGCGGCAAAGCGGGGCGGTTATCGAGCTGGCGGCCCCATTGGCGCAGTCCACAGCGATTTTCATTTTTTGCCCGGCCAGGTCCCTGCCGCTCTCATAAAGAAAATCCTGATAATAGCCGTTAGCGATGGCCGTAATCGCCTGCGGCCGGGCGGGGGTTGTTTTTTTTCTCGCCCGGAAATCAACACTGATCTTGTTTTCCAGGCGTTGGCAAATTTTTTCACCGCGGTGGTTGAAGATCTTGATGCCGTTATCGCTGAAAGGATTGTGTGAAGCTGAAATCATGATGCCGAAGTCAAAATTGAGTTTCCGGGTCAGGTAGGCCAAGCCCGAAGTGGGCAGGACGCCGGCTGATGCGATGCGGGTGCGCCGGCCCAGGCCTTGGCTTAACTGCGCTTCGATGGCCGCGCCCGAGGCGCGGGTGTCACGGGCGATGAGAATGGCGGGATCGGGGGTCAGGTGAGCGATCACCGCGCCCAGCTTGAGCAGCGAGGCTTCGTCCAGCGGAAAGGCCCCGGCCGTGGAACGGATACCGTCGGTACCAAAAAGGTTGTCTTTCATTTTTTCGCACTGCGGTCTACTATTTCCAGTTGGAGTTCCACGTCGCGGTGATCCCTGAATTTTAAAATGTCCTTGGTTTGTTTCAGGGCGATGCGGCGGGTCAGGCTTGCTCCGATCTCACTCAAGTCCACCTCTTCGGTCAGGACGACGACTATATCGTTGATCCGCGATTTGTAGCCCATGACTGTAACCCGGTCGGGGAAGACCCTGGCCTCTTTTAGAATCAGGGGCAGCTTCAGGCGACCGCGGAAACGAATCTTCACCGGAACTTCCCTGGTGACGAATTCCTCGACGTATACCTCGATCATTTTCGGGTGGATGGAGATGAGTTGGACGCCGGTGGGAATTTCCAGGTAATCCTCAGCGAAATAATTAAGCTTACTGCTTTCCTTAATGTTTTTCAGATCGATCTTGATAGGGATGATTTTAGTTGTGGCGGCGGCGACGAATTTGCTGGCGCCTTTGAGCGAAACCGTCACTTCTTCCGGGCGCAGGCTGACCACTTCCATATTATCAGATACATTGAAAATTTCCACGGGAACTTTCAGTGTTTTTTCTGAGAATGTCTTTTCCTGGCCGCTGATGCTGGCCCAGACAAGTACGGCCAGGATCAGGGCGCTGGTCTTCAGGCCCAGGTTGTTCAAAAAAAGTTTTTTTATATTTTCTGGCATTTTAGATCTTCAGGAATTTCAACCTGCTTTTCAGGCCTTCGCGATCCAGGCCGCGGATCAGTTCACCTTTGACGGCCAGGGATATCTTTCCGGTCTGCTCGGAAACGACGATGGCCACGCAGTCTGATTCCTGGCTGATGCCGATCGCGGCCAGGTGTCGGCCCCCGGCCGGTGTTAATTCCAAGAGCGGTGGATAAGGGAAAAAACAATTGGCGGCGGCGATGCGGCCTTCGGAAATGATCACCGCTCCGTCGTGCAGTGGGGTGTTGGGAGAAAAAATAGTCAACAGCATGTCCTTGGAGATCAGGGCGTCGATCTTGATGTGTTTGTCGATATAGGATTTCAGCTTGATCTCTCTTTCCACGGCGATCAAGGCACCGACCTTTCCCAAGGCCATGGCTACAACGGCATTGACGATTTCATCACGGATACGTGAGATGTCGGTGGGGATGAATTTGGTTTTGAGCTTGCTGCCGATCTCGGCCAGTATCTTGCGAAATTCGCCCTGGAACAGAACGATGATGGCAAAAACCAGATAGGTGAAGAAGTTGTTCAAAATAAAGGCGAAGGCTGTGAGCTTGAGCAGGTCGGTGATCAGCGCGAAAAAGCCGATCAGCATCAGCCCCAGAGCCATCTGGTATGATTTTGTCCCTTTGATCAGCAGCAGCAGGTAATAGATCAGCAGGAAGATCAGGAAAATATCGAGAATATCCTGCACATTGAATTTGGCAAAGGCATTGATGATGTTTTCAATGATCATCTATTTTTGGTTTGGCTGGCTGTTTCCGTTCCTGGGTTTCCTTTTTTTTGTTTGCAGGCGGCCGGGTTTCTTCTGAGTGCCCAGGATGGCGGCGATGTCGTCCGAGGTCAGGGACTCCTTCTCCAGCAGCCCCTGGGCGATGATCTCCAGTGTTTCACGGTTTTCCATAATGATCTTCTTGGAACTGGCGTAGGCCTGGTCGATGATCTTTTTGATCTCGACATCGATCATCTGCAAAGTCTCCTCGGAGAATTCATTGTGGGACATCAGGTCGCGGCCCAGGAAGATCATGTCTTCTTTCTTGGCGAAGCTGATCGGTCCCATGGCCGACATGCCCCACTCACAGACCATTTTACGGGCAATGGATGTGGCCTTTTCGAAATCGTTGCCGGCGCCGGTGGTGGTCATACCGAGAAATATTTCCTCGGAGATGCGTCCGGCCAAAAGCACCGACAGCTGGGCGTCCAGGTAGGTTTTGGAGTAGGTGTACTTGTCGTTGAGCGGCAGTTGCTGGGTCTGGCCCAAGGCCATGCCGCGGGGGATAATGGAAACCTTGTGCAGGGGGTCGGCTTCCTTTTTCAGGGAGGCGATCAGGGCGTGGCCGGCTTCGTGGTAGGCGGTGATCCGTTTTTCCTCTTCGGAGATGATCATGCTTTTTCTTTCGCTGCCCATCAGCACCTTGTCCTTGGCGTATTCGAAATCATCCATGGCGATGCTTTTTTTACCGTTGCGTGAAGCATACAGGGCGGCCTCGTTGACCATGTTGGCGATATCGGCGCCGGTGAAACCAGGGGTGGAGCGGCCCAGTATCTGCAGGTCGACGTCCTTGGCCAAAGGCGTGTTGCGCGTGTGCACCTTGAGGATCTCTTCGCGGCCCTTGACGTCGGGGATGGAAACGACGATGCGGCGGTCGAAGCGCCCCGGCCGCAGCAGGGCCGAGTCGAGAATGTCGGGGCGGTTGGTGGCGGCGATGATAATTACCCCTTCGTTGGCGTCGAAGCCGTCCATTTCCACCAGTAGCTGGTTCAGGGTTTGCTCGCGTTCATCGTGGCCGCCGCCCAGGCCGGTGCCGCGCTGCCGGCCCACGGCATCAATTTCATCAATAAATATCATGCAGGGAGCGTGTTTTTTGCCTTCGTCAAACAGATCGCGCACCCGGGAAGCCCCTACGCCCACAAAAAGCTCGACAAAATCGGAACCGGAAATGGAGAAAAAAGGGACATTGGCCTCGCCGGCGATGGCCTTGGCCAGGAGAGTTTTACCGGTGCCTGGAGGCCCGATGAGCAGCACGCCCTTGGGGATCTTGCCGCCCAGACGCTGGAATTTTTTGGGTTCCTTGAGGAATTCAATGATCTCTTCCAGTTCCTCCTTGGCTTCCTCGACCCCGGCCACGTCTTTGAAAGTGAATTTGTTTTTGTCGCCGGTGAACATGCGGGCTTTACTTTTACCGAAGCTGAAGGCCTTGTTGCCGCCCTGCTGGCGCATGATCATGATCCAGAAAACAATGATGATCACGAATGGCGCCCAAGAAAGGAGGATGCTCAACCACTCGTTCTTATTCAGTTTTTCCACTTCGATATTGACTTTGTGCTGGCGCAGTTTGCTGATCAGATCGGGGTAATCCAGGGGAATTGTGGACTCGTAGCGGGTGTAAGCGCTCCCATCCTCCAGGTTCATGTCGCCCTTGACAACATTGCTGGCGATCTGGGCGCTGGATATCTGGTCGTTTTCGACTTTGTCCATGAATTCGGAAAATGTCAGTGTTTTGGTCTTGCTGTTGGAAACGTTACTGAGCATGTTCCATAGCATGATGAGGATCACCAGTGATATCAGCCAGAATAAGATACCTTTCGGAGCCTTTTGTGTAATTTTGTTCATCATCTCTGTTTTTCCTTGTGCATTTTTTTCATTATAGCACATTCATGGATTTTTGAAAAATGGCTTTTCTCCGGGAGCCGTGGTTGAGAACCGTCCTGTTTTTTATATGACGCCGTGTTTGCTGCCCACCTTGGTGAATACGTTGTTGTATTCAATCGAACCGCGGCCGGTTTTTTGGCAAAGAACCGGTGGCGTGGGAGTTGTCTACCATGACCAAAGCGTCATAGATGCCGGCCAGTTCGACGATGCTCTTTATGTTGGCGATGTCACCGTCCATGGAGAACACGCCATCGGCGGCGATCAGGATATTGCGGGCCGGGACCGTTATTAAACTTTGAAAAGCGCTTTTGTTTTTTTATGTTTTGGAGTATATTCGGGTTTCATGAGCAAAATCGTACGATGTTCAACTTGCCGGCCGCTCTGTTTTGTAAAGCCGGCAGCGCTGTTTTTCCTTCTTTTCATAATCGGAGCCTTGTTTTCCTGGGCTCTGGATCCCCAGAAGGATATCAGCCACCACATCATTGATCTGTGGTCCACTGACAACAGTGACATCCCCCAGAATTCGGTTTTGAGCATGGTTCAGTCCCGGGACGGCTACCTGTGGATCGGCACCTATGAAGGACTGGCTCGTTTCGACGGACTGCACTTCACTGTTTTTGATAAGTCCAACACCCCCGAAATCCGCCACAACGGCATGATGGTCATTGCCGAAGGCTCCGATCAGGCTTTATGGATCGGCACGCCCAACGGGCTGCTCTGCCGTCGCGGCGGCAAATTCCGTAATTTCACCGTTGACGACGGCCTTTCCAGTGATTTCATCCTTTCACTGGCTTGCGATGCCCGGGGCGGTTTGTGGATCGGCACTACCCAGGGGCTCAACCGTTATCAAAATGGCGTTTTCACCGTTTTCACGATCGCTGACGGATTGGCGCAGAGTTACATATCGGCCCTTTGTGCCGGGCATGACGGCACCATGTGGATCGGTACCAGTACAGGCCTTTTCAGTTATCGTTCCGGATATTTTAGGCATCATGAGCTTCCAAACGGCAAGCCGGGCAATACCATTTTGGCACTCTGCGTTGGCCGTGATGATACCCTGTGGATAGGCACGGCCGGTGCCGGCCTGGTCAGGTTCAACGCCGGGGTGTTCCACGTCTACGCCCAGAAGGACGGATTGTCCGGGAATGATATCCGTGTTATCTACGAGGACAGCAACGCCGACCTGTGGGTCGGTTCGGATAGCGGCGGCCTGAACCGGTTTGAGCGTGGAGTGTTCAGCCACTTGCGGCGGCAATCCGGCCTGAGCAACGATTCGATCCGGGCCCTGGTCGAAGACGACGAAGGCAGCCTTTGGATCGGTACGTACGGCGGCGGCCTGAACCGTCTCAAGGACGACCGCAATTTTTTTTACAACCGGCGCAGCGGTCTCCCGGTCGATCCTACGCGATCGGTCATGCAGGACCGGGATGGGGCAATCTGGATCGGTACGATCGGCGGCGGCCTGGTGCGCTTCCGTTCCGGCCAATTTGAGATTTTTGGCAAAAAACAAGGATTGCGCGACCTGCGCATCTGGTCCATGGCCCAAGCCAAGGACGGCGCCATTTGGTTCGGCACCTATGGCGGCGGGCTGCACCGCCTGCAAGACGGAAAGGTGAAAGTGTATTCGACCCGCAATGGCCTGGCCAATGACATTGTGCGCGCCGTATTGGCTGCCCGCGACGGCACGATTTGGGCCGGCACCAATGGCGGCGGTATCGATGTTTTGCACCCCGACGGACGTATCATCAATTACAACCGGCGCAGCGGTTTAAGCGACGATTTCATTTACGCCATCAGCCAGGACCGCGAGGACACAGTATGGGTCGGAACCTACAATGGCGACCTTTACCGCTTTCGGCAGGGGGAATTCACTGCTTACCAGCCGCGATCCGGAACTTCCCAGAACGCCATCTGGGCGATCTATCCCGATGCTGATGGGACACTCTGGCTCGGTACCAACAGCGGCGGGCTGATCCGTTTCAAGAACGGCAAGTTCCGCACCATCAGCTCCCGGGATGGGTTGTACAGTGACGTGGCCTTCCAGATACTGGAGGACGATCACGGCTACCTATGGATGAATTGCAACAAGGGTGTTTTCCGGGCCAGTAAAAAGGAATTGAATGATTTCATCGACGGCAACATTCGGCGGATCCATTCGCTTGCCTACGGCAAATCAGAAGGGATGAGCGGCATCGAAAGCAGCGGTCCGGCCCAGCCGGCGGGATGGAAAGCCCGGGACGGTAAGTTGTGGTTCCCGACCATCAAGGGGGTGACGGTGGTCAACCCCGATTACCGCAAGCGCAACGAGCGACTCCCGCCGGTGCTCATTGAAAAAATGATTGTTGAAGGTCAGACCGTCGACCTGACGGCAGCGCCGGTCATCGGCCCCGGTCGCAAAAAACTGGAGTTTACCTTTACCGCCCTCAGTTTTCTTATTCCCGAAAAAAACCGTTTCAAGACCATGCTCAGGGGATTTGACAGCGGCTGGAGCGCGGAAACCAGCCAGAGGCAGGTTTCCTACACCAACCTGCCGCCGGGCCTCTACACTTTCCGGGTGATCGCCTGCAACAACGACGGCAAATGGAACCAGAAAGGGGCAAGCTTGCGCTTCGAGCTGCAGCCGTTTTTCTTCCAGACAATCTGGTTCAGGGCTATTGCCGTTTTCAGCGTGCTGCTCCTGGTTGTTATGGCTTTCAGATGGCGTTTCAACCGCTTGCAGCGGCGGGAAAGGGAATTGGAGACATTGGTGAAGGAGAGGACCGGCGAACTTTCCCGGGTCAACGAGGAATTGCTCAAGGCCAAGATGCTTCAGGATGAAATGCAGCGCATCGCGGTACACGATCTGAAAAATCCGCTGCAGGCCATCATGGGTTCGGCTGATCTGCTCTGCAGGCAGAATTACGAATTGCCGGCCAAAATCAATTTGGCGGAGAAAATTTTCAAGTCCTCGAAGCGCATGCTGACACTGGTCAATGAAATGCTGGAAATATCGCACATTGAAACCGGAGATATAAAACTGGAATTGCAGGCCGTCGATATCGTGAAATTGCTCGAGCAGGTGAGTGAAGGGTTTGCCAACCTGATGCTGAACAAAGAACAAAAACTTGATCTCAAGATCGAACCGGGATGTCTGGTTAGGGGAGACCCCGAATGGCTGAAGGTAATATTCGATAACCTGCTCAGCAATGCGATGAAATTTTCCCCCGCTAAAACTTCCATCGCCATTGCAACCCGCTGCCTGGAAAAAACGGTGCGGGTGGCCATCCAGGATCAAGGCCCCGGACTCACTCCCGAAGACAAGCAAAAACTGTTCGGAAAATTCCAGCGTTTGAGCGCCCGGCCTACAGGCGGTGAATCTTCGACCGGCCTGGGTCTGTCCATTGCCGAGCAACTGGTGCGCCGGCACCAGGGGCGCATTTGGGCCGAAAGTGAAATAGGCCAGGGCAGCACATTTACCGTTGAATTGCCTAAAGTGGAATGATCCGCCCCAAGCGGCTGGATGTTTGAATCTGAAGACGCATAAACTCCCTGGTCCGATCCGCTCATGCCGCACTCAGGGCGCGCTGGCCTTTTTAAGTTTTAGGACGCGCCGGCAGGCATCATCGACGCGTGCTTCACTGACTCGTCCGGACGCAATCAGGCTGAGGATGATGTCCCGCGTCCGGGTGGCTATGCTTTCATCGTAGGACAGGTTATTGGCGATGAGGATGATGTCGTTGCCGGCTTCCAGCGCCAGCTCCAAAGCCGTTTCCCTGCTGTATTCAGCGCTGATGGCCTTCATGTCCATGTCGTCGGAAATGACCAGCCCTGCGAAGCCCAGCTCCTGCCGCAGCAGGCCCGTGATGGTTTTCCGGGAAAGTGTGGCCGGGAATTCGGGATCCAGGCCGTGGTTGAAGATATGGGCGGTCATAACGGCTTCGGCCCGGCCGCGGCTGATGAGTTCGCGATAGGGTTCAAGTTCCAGCGCTTTCCAGGTGGCGCTGACATCGGTGAAGCCGAAGTGCGAATCCTGGCGCGAGCTGCCGTGGCCCGGAAAATGCTTCAGGCAACTGATAACTCCGTATTCGCTCTGGGCTTCGATCACTGCCAAGGCGTGGCGGGTGACCGTGTACGGATCGGCGGAAAAACTGCGCTGGTATCTGCCGATGATCGGATTGGTTGGATTGACATTCAGGTCGACCAGCGGAGCGAAATTGAGATTGATGCCGGCTTCGGCCAGTACGCGGGCGATCTTTTCGGCTTGGCGACGGGTCTCTCCCGGGTCGTCGAGGTCGCCCAGACTCTGCGCTGAGATCGTGGCCGGGAAACCGCATTTCTCTTTGAGCCGCGCCACCTGCCCGCCTTCCTGGTCCACGGCCACCAGCAAAGGAATGGCGGCGGCGGCTTGCAGAGAACTGATCAGTTCTTTAAGCTGCCGGGGTGAAAGGATGTTGCGCCGGTCGCTTTTCAGGGCCAAATCGCGGTCGAAAAGGACTATGCCGCCTATGCGGCCGGCCAGGATGTCCTGGACAATGGGGGAATGATCGTCGGCTGCCAAACCGCGGAAACCGATCAGCAGCAGCTGGCCGATTTTTTCGCTTAGGGTCACGGGCCTGTCCCGACCGGCATCATAGACCGTATTGGTCGATGATCTCCTGCTTGGTCTTGTGCAGAATGCCGAACTTGGCTCCGACCTTGGTAAAGGCGGCCAGGGCTTTGTCCAGGTGATGCGGTTCGTGGGCGGCCGAGAGCTGGGTGCGGATGCGCGCCTGGCCCTTGGCCACAACCGGGAAGAAAAAGCCCACGGCGTAGATTCCTTCACCGTAGAGTTCGTTGGCGAAATCCTGGGAGAGCTTGGCGTTGAACAGCATCACCGGTACGATCGGCGTCTCGCCTTCCTTGATGATCAATCCGGCCTCGGTCAGCCCCTTTCTCCAGAAGGAGGTGTTCCTTTCCAGTTTGTCGCGGCGCTCGGTGGTTTTGGAGATAATGTCGAGCACGGCGATGGCCCCGGAAACCACCACCGGCGGAATGGTGTTGGAGAACAGGTAGGGCCTGGCCTTCTGCCGGCACATTTCCACCAGTTCGCGCCGGCCGGAAACGCAGCCGCCGGAAGCGCCGCCCAGGGCCTTGCCCAGGGTTGTGGTGATGATGTCGATCTTGCCGAGCACACCGCAGTGTTCGTGGGTGCCGCGTCCGGTCTTGCCGATGAAGCCGCTGGCGTGCGAGTCATCGACGAACACCAGGGCGTTGTATTTTTCGGCCAGGGTCACGATCTGGTCCAACTTGGCCAGGTCGCCGTCCATGGAAAAGGCGCCATCGGTGATGATCAGCTTGACGCGGGCGTCGGCGTGCAGCTGCAGTTTCTCCTCGAGGTGCCCCATGTCGGAATGCTTGAAAGTATCGGTCTTGGCTTTGCACAGGCGCATGCCGTCAACGATCGAAGCATGTACCAGGCGGTCGGATATCATCACGTCCTGCTCGTTCAGGACGGCTTCGAAGACGCCGGCGTTGGCGTCCATGCAGGAGGGGAAAAGGATGGTGTCTTCCGTGCCCAGGAATTTGCTGAGCTGGGCTTCCAGCTCCTTGTGGATGTCCTGGGTGCCGCAGATGAAGCGTACCGAGGACATGCCGTAACCCCGGGAATCCAATCCTTTTCTGGCAGCCTCCACTACGTCGGGATGGGATGATAGTCCGAGGTAGTTGTTGGCGCACATGTTGATCACATGTTTGCGGCTGGCGCCGGCAGGAAATTCCACCTCGATCTCAGCGTTCTGCGGGGAGCAGATGATGCGCTCTTCCTTGAAGATGCCGGCGGCGCGGATGTCGGCCAGTTCCTTTTGATAAATGTTGCGAATATCGTTGTTGAATGCCATGGAGCGCCTAGCGGATGTTGAATTCTTCGAGCAGGAGGATGATGTTGTCCACCGAGTCGAATGCTTCCGGGCTGGCCTTGGCGTCGGGGATCTGGATGGTGAACTTGGTTTCCAGGAATCTCTTCAGCGAAACCATGGAAAAAGAGTCGACGATGCCGCCCGAGATCAGCGGCGAGTCGTAGGTGATTTCACGGTCGTCATCTTCCTCCAAATACTCTTTTTTTACGTAATCAAGAATGATTTTTTTCAGTTCGGACATATTTTTCTCCTAAATGAATTGCCAATAGTTTTTTTTACATGGAAACGCGGGGAATGTCAAGGGGAAAAGAGGGTATGATATATGGTATATGGAAGAAGAAGTGATGGGTAGGGGCAGGCCCCCGTGCCTGCCCTCCCTGATACGATGAACGGTTGACGGTTTTTTACAGCAGCGGTCCGGAAACGGTGTTGGAAAATGAGGTAAAGAGCACTACGTAGATGGTGTACAACAGGTACAAGGCCAAAATAGTATAAGCCAGTTCGAAGACCAGGCGCGGTACGGACAGGCTGCGGCGCTCGCGCAGCATGGGCACGGCGCCCAGGACGCAGAGCAAGCAGGTCAGCAGGAAAGTATAAAAGGGATGCCAGGGCGAGGTGATCCCCACGATGGCGTTGTTCAGGTTGGGTGACAGGCCCAGGGATGCCTGCCATATGCCGATGACCTTCCAGGCCATGGCTCCCGAGACGATTACAATGACCAGGAACGCCAGCCAGCGGGCCGCGGCGACCAGCTTGGGAAGCCGTGCTTGCAATTTTTCCATGCTATTATTCTGAGCGAAATTCTTTGCAAAGTCAATTATCCGTACGGTTTACGGCCGTTGGTTCGGCACGGACAGATGATTTTGATGGATAAGCAACCTCCCGTGGTTGCCAAACAAGATCAGCGCAGCGCCGGCGGACCTGCCCCTACGGCCTTTTCAGTCGTTTTCCAGGGTCGAGATGTCGCCGATCTCCTCGCCCCA
>SPCN01000264.1 GCA_004525465.1 Chrysiogenales bacterium
CGCTTCCTTGCTGCGGGAATCGCCGGCCCCGGTGACGGGCACGATTTGGACGTTCAGGCTGGACACGGGGCTGTTGTCGGCGTTGGCCAGGAACATGCAGACCACGCTGGATGTCCCCTTTTCCCCTTCAACCCATCCGGCCGGGTATTGGATGGAAAAACCGTGCTCCGGGCTGGAGAACGTCCGGTAGGTGGGCGATGGCGGCGCTGCCGCCTTGGCCTGTGACACGGTGAACCCTATGGTGCCTTGCTCCTTCCGGTTCAGCTGGAAAACGGCCTTGTAGCGGCCGATGAACCAGCCCGCGGCCGGGGGCGTGATCTTGGTCGAGAGGTAGCCGGTGCCGTAGACATCGGGGAATTCCTGGACAGCGATCTGCTGCGGCTGGCCGTTCTGCAGGAAATATGCCGTGATCTTGACCTGCGTCCCTGACGGGGCGTCCGAGAGCTTGACCGTCAGGTAGATCGGCTTGGCCTCGGAGCCGAAGGTTTCGCTGACGCCGACAGGGCTCTGCAGCTTGGGGTCCACGCCTCGCGCTGCCCGCATCTCGCTGAGCCTGGCCGTGCTCTCCGCCGGGGCCAGCGCCGCCACCCAAAGGCATATCATGGCTGCCGCTACGATCTTTCTCATGTCCTCACCTCCAAATGGATTTGCGCTCCCGTTTCCGCCACTGGTATACACCAACGGCCCGGAGAATTCAAGTTCGGAAAAATGTGGACGGAGATTGACTATGCCGTCTCCCCCCAAAGCCTGCCGGATCTCTCATTTCCGGAACCTGGAGACAAGACCCCTAAGCCGTCCTGCCCCATTTCTTCTAACTAAATCGCAAGGTCACAAAGTCAAGCACAGTCCCCATTCTTCATTTTTTTCGCAGCACGACGAAACAGCCACGCCGATCCGACGAACAGCGCGACGAAGAACCCGTTCAGGACCGCAAGCTCTAGCGGTCCACTGCACGGGTAGCCCAACCCTGCGATCAGCGCCATCACGGCGACCAACGTCTGAGCGAGCGCCATAGCGAATAACGCCCGGGCCATTCCATGGGGTCGGAAGCGTGCGATGAGGGCGCCGATGATCCCGACGGCGAGCACCCCGAAATACATCAAGTTAGCGGGGTTTTCCTCATTTCCGATGATGCCAACGGCAAGATTCATCCAGACAAGGAGGAGTGCTGCCGTCAGCGCAACGCCGATGGCGGCTCGGTACGCGATATTGCCCGCCTTCCTCGCTATCAGCTCATACGTGAGACCACTACCGAACAGCAGCGTGCCGGCGACATCGAAATCGGCCAAATCCCAGGCCACTTCATCGGTGAACTGCATCGCCAGCAAGGGCAGCAGCAATATGAACGCTGTCATGAGCGCAATTCGAATAATGTTTTTATTTTGCATAAGGTAGGGTTGCATTGTACTTTGTTCCGCAAAGTTTTGCAAAAGCTGAACCATGCCCAATTCCCGCTAATAGGGAACTGGGGGCGGTGCTTGTATTTATGCATAAATCGTTCGCCTTCATTTTTCATGACGATTCACAGAAGCAGAGATGAACTCCGCCAAATTGGCGATCTCGCGGTATTTCGACCTTCCCGTTCCTTTCAATAATGCTAAATACATATTTGCAAGCACCGGCCCCAGTTTCTGCCAAAAGTAATAATGAAAGACCTGACCCCGATGCTTCCCCTATTTGACACGTACCTTCTAATGGGCGTTCCCATTGCCACTTTTAAAGTTTACAAGGATAGGATGCTTCTGTATTGGGATTTCCAGTTTTCGTGATACTTTTGAGATTTTTCAAAATTATTTGCCCAGCTTCCTTCTTTTCGTAATCGAAATAATATAAAGTATCATCCTTTATTTCATAGGGAAAACCCTCGCGGCTTACCACAGCTTTATCTTTTTTGCTATAAAAGGTAAAAATTACGGTTCTGTTGTTCTGACCTTCTTCTCTGGCAATGTCAATGTCAACATCATTCATCTTGGACCTCCTGCGAAATTGGGGCCAGGCCCAATGCTTGCTCTAGCCGGCCATTTCGCTGGGATTGGGAGTCTTGATGATCAGGAAACTGGCATCCTGAGCGGACTTGTTCTTTATGTTCATTGAAGTCTGATGGCTGACCGGCAGCAAAGATCCTTCCCTGGCAAGACTTTCCGTTCCATCCAGGTTGATCACGACTTCGCCCCTGACAACCAGGATATGTACGTTCGAATTCGCGTTATGCTGAGGAACGCTTTGCCCGGGCTTCAAGGCAGCCTGCATCAGCAGTAAATATTTTTCATCGACCAGCTTCCTGCTGCCCATTTTTTCATCTTGATAAGGTATGTTTTCCAGAACATTTTCCATTACTTTCTCCTTTGCAGTTTTTTCCGGGTCCTGTTCACTCGCGCCCACAGTGTAAAGCATGGCTTTTCAATTTGCAAGGTTCAGGAGAATTCATTTTGCCGGATCAAATGTCAACTTGTCGGACCTGAGATCTATTCTTGACTGAATCGCAAAGTCACAGAGTCAAGCGAAGTCCCCAAAGGGGGCACTGTCCCCAGTTGCCGAGACCTGACCCCGGAGCCTCTCCCTGCTGTCAGTTCTTGCGAACCCATTTCTTGTCGAGGTTCGCGCCCTGGTCGGGGTTGGTGAAGATCTCCGGGGGAATCACGTCGTCGTCATACCAGGGGCCGCAGACCTCCATGATGGTGATATCGGGAAGTTCCAGCCAGCCTCGCACCACGTACTTCTGGGTGTTGTTCCGCTTGATGGCCAGGACGCGTCCCGTGATCGTGACCGTACCGGATGTCTTCTCTTTAATCTTTCTGCCATTATGGATGGCGAAGAAGTCGCTGTAGTATTCCCCCTGCTTCGTGATCGTCATCCTGTCGGTGAAGTGGAGCGACTCAAATCCGGCGTATGTTCCAGTGTAGCGGTCTACATAGGTCGTGGTGATGCCGGCGTTCTCTCCCTACTCGCCAACCAGATCGGCGATGGTTAACTGCCGCGTAATCGGCGGGATGACGAGTCGTCCATTTGCGACCGCGGGCGGCGATGTGGGTTTGGCAGCCGCAGGCTTGACGGCTGCGCTGGCCTTGTCTATGTCTATCCCGGTCACAAAAGCGGTCAATTGATTCACATAGGCTTCGTCATTAAAAATTCCCAGAATGCTGACCGTTATTCTGGACTTGCTGAAAACAGTCAGAAGCGCAAGGGCTTGGCCGCCTTGAAAATCTATGACCGTCCCGGCCGCGATTGCCGTCCATCCCTCAGCCGCACTTGTTTCGGTTTTCGGATTTGCATCCCCCGTGAAAGGCTTTACGACCAGATTATTCCAATCACGTACAAAATCGCTTTTGGGGTTGCCGGTGCCGGGCGTCGCACCGTAAAGCGTTATGGTGCAAAAGCGGCCTGTGGTTTTGTTGACTTCGCTATATGCAACGATGTTTTTACCAAGTGATTTATTCCACCCCTTGGGCGGTGTGTATTGCACAATGCCCAGCTTTTCGACCTGGCAAAAAGCCGCCTGCGGAATGAACAAACCGAGGACCGTCAAAACGAATAAACCAAAACTCAATCTGCAAATAAGTTTCGAAATGTTCATTTCAATCCACTGCTTTTCTCAAGCGATATTTCCTTCCCTTTCTGAACTCTTGGCATCTAAAAAAGCGGCTCCCTTTTTCACATTTTCACGATCCGTCCCCAAGCTTTGGCGGGCCCGTTGTCTCGGAGTCGCGCGGCCG
>SPCN01000284.1 GCA_004525465.1 Chrysiogenales bacterium
GCCATCTTCATGGGCATTCTGCCGGTGTCGCTGGTCAGCGTACTGCTGCTCGTCCTGCTCATGATCTTCGTGGGCATTCTCTTCAGCTCGCTGGCCATGATCGTCACTGCTTTCGCCCCCAACTTCGATTTCTTCAATTATTATTCGGAACTGGTGATCACGCCCATGCTCTTCTTTTCCGGCGTCTTTTTCCCCCTGGACAAGTTCCCGGGCTGGATGAAGACCCTCTCGCTGTTCATGCCCCTGACCCATGCCGTGGCCATTTCCCGGGCCATCTTCAACGGCACCTACACCCGGGGCTTGATATTCAATTTCCTGGTCATTTTCGTCCTGGAAGTCATTGCTTTTTTCATCGGCGTCCGCCTGATGAAAAAGCGCCTGATCAAGTAGGAATCCGAGAAATCAATCGAACGACGTCAGGTAGAGGCCACCGTCCATGGGTGTCGTCTTCCTGACAAATACCAGGTAAGTCTTGCCCGAGGGATGGAGCACCATGTCCTGCGAGTCGGAGATGTTGAAACCTTCGCTGCCGGGAACGGTCTCGGGAACAGGCCAGTTGCGCCCCTCATCAGTCGAGCGAAGCAGGAACAGACAGCCGAAGCCGGTCATCACGGCATCGAGACCATCAGCGGAAGCAGCGAGTGCGGTTTTTTCGCCCCTACACGGGCAGATGGACTTCAGGTCTTGGATTGCTCCCCAATCCCCGGAGCTCTCCCGTCGTAAAAACCAATTCCAATGGCTGTATTGATGGCCGGCATAGGAGCTCCTCCCCCAGGCCAGATAGATCTGGTTCTCGGACCCGAAGCAAGCCAACGAATACAACTGCAGCGGATAGATATCACCGGTCGCCACCTCCTGCTTCCGCCAGGTGCTCCCATGATCCTGGGAGGAGAACACATCAAGAAACTGGTAGGCATTGCCGTAGCGGCCGTTGAACAGGTACATCGGGCCGCCCGGTTGCGCGGCCAATAGCGGCATGCCCCAATCGTAACTGGCTCGAGGAACGTCAAAATTCTTTAAACTCCAATTTTTCCCGAGATCCCGGGAAACGGCCAGCCGCAGGTCGGGATCCTCCCGGTCGTCAGCTCGAAGCCAAACCAGAAAGACATCGCCGCGGTCATCGACCTCAAGGGAAGGTGTTCTGCCAAACTCGCCATCTGCATCCATGCGCACCGGGAAGTGCCAAGTGGCGCCATGGTCGAGGGAGCGGCAGAAAAAGACGTCCGACTCCTCGTTGCCGCGCACCTGCCAGGTCATGTAAAAATGCCCGGCACCATCGGCATCCAGGTCAATCTGGTCGACAGAATCACTGGAACGGGAGATGTTCAGCACCTGCGACCACGTTTGCCCGTTGTCGGCGGAAAAGGAGAAAAAAGCCTGATAGACACCGTTGACCTTCTCACGCCAGGCCAGGTAGATGTTCCCCTGAGGATCGCAGCGTATGATGGGATCGCTGGAATGGGTCCATTCCGGAAACAGTTGTTGCGCTGTCGAAAATTGCGTTTCTCCCTTTTTGATTTCCAGAACCACCGGCTCGGATACATAGTCGCGGTATTTATCAAAAACACCCGAAATATCATAATCCTCGTTTATGCTCGAGATGCGCACGCTGCAGGTAACGCCGTTCGGGGAAGAGGCCAGGAACTCGCTGATCCATTCCTTGGAGAGCATCCAGCCCAGGGAAGTTCGCCAATACTCGGGAACATCCTGCCCGATCTTGCGGTCATTGATGTAAAGGACATATTGGTCGTCTTCCAGGTATTCCGTGACGACATTCAGGAAAAAACCGGCGCCGTTAAACTGAACGGCGGCAGGACTGATGCTTTTCAACACCGGCTTGTGCAGCCCTTGCAGGACAGAGTCGGGAATAATGGCCCGGCTGCAGGCGGCTCCGCAAAGCAAAAGCATGACCAAGACAATGAATAAAAATTCTTTTTTCATCATTTGCCTCCCCGCTTTCCAGCGGAATATCTCTCCTGGCATAATCATAAACGCATCTTTTCAATCATGCAATCGGAAATCATTCGAACTGCGTCAGGTACAGGCGCCCCTCATCGGCCGTCTTCTTGACGAAGACGAGGAAGGTCTTGCCCGAGGGATGGTACACCATGTCAGGCGAGTCGGACATTCGATATCCGTCGCTGCCCGGAACAATCTCGGGGACGGACCAGCTGCCCCCCTCGTCCCTGGAGCGAAGCAGGATCAGGCCTCCTTGCCAGGGGAACACCAGGTCGACACTCGCCCGGGAAACGGACAGGGCGGCCCTGGTGTCCTCGATCGGGAACATTTCGTCCATATCCCGGATCGCTGACCATTTCCCTGAACTGTCACGGCGCAGGAAGTAGCTCCATTTGCTCGGAGGGCGGGCACTGACGTACGCACCCCAAACGATAAAAACCTGGTCGTCATTCCCGAAGCGGAGCAAGGGGTATTCCACGCGGGGAAAGCAAGCGCCGGCGTTAACCGCTTGCGCCAGCCAGGTTTTACCGTGGTCCCGGGAGGAATAAATATCCAAATAAAGAGCGCTCGTACTGTTCCTGCCCGCAAACAGGTCCAGCCGGCCACCGGCCCGCGCAGCCAGGAGGGGCCTCCAATATTCCTGGCCGGAAGGAACAGCGAAGTCCCGTGCCTCCCAACTGCTCCCCAGATCGCGGGAGACGGCCAGACGGACAACAAGGCCTGCCGGGCCATCGCTTTTGAGGCAGGCAATGAAGACATCGCCGCGATCATCGATCGCCAGCGAGGGCACCCCGGCTCTCTCGCCATACCCGTTCAACCGCACCGGCAGGTGCCAGGTGGCGCCGTTGTCGAGAGAGCGGCAAAAATAGGCATCCGAACTTTCGTCGACCACCCACGTTATGTAGAAATGGCCGGCGCCATCGACAGCCAGGTCGACCTGGGAAACCCGATCGCCAGAGCGGGAGATATTCAGCACCTGCGACCACGTCTCGCCGCTATCGGCGGAAAAGGAGAAAAAAGCCTGGTTGACCCCGTTCAACCTCTCCAGCCAGGCCAGGTAGATGTTGCCCTGGGTATCGCAGCGGATGACGGGCTCGCTGGAATAAGTCCATTCGGGAAACAGTTGCTTCGCGTCCGAGAACTGTGTTTCTCCCCTGCTGATCTCGATAGGCACCGGCTCGGAAACGTAATCGCGATACTTGTCGAAATCGCCGGAGATGTCGTAATTCTCGCTGATGCCCGTGATGCGCACACTCACGATGGCGCCGTCCGGGGATGAGGCGAGCAGCTCGGCGATCAGCTCCCTGGAGACCATCCAACCCACGCCGTCCTGCCAGAACCAGAGTTCCCCCCGCTTGACCTGGCCGACCTTCCGTTCATTGAGATAGAGGACGTATTGATCGTCGACGGTGCGTTCCATGTGGACGCTCAAAAACAGGCCGGCGCCGCTGCAGCGGATCGCTGCTGGACTGACGCTTTTTATCACCGGCTTGTGCAGCCC
>SPCN01000465.1 GCA_004525465.1 Chrysiogenales bacterium
AAGATGGCCCCGCCGCTACGGCGGCTGGAGGATGTCGAGGCCATCCGGCAAGGCGTCGCCGAGGGCGTCATTGACTGCCTGGCCACCGACCACGCCCCCCATGCCGCCGAGGAGAAGGAACTGGAGTTCGGCTTGGCCCCCAACGGGATCATCGGCCTGGAGTGCGCCGTAGGGCTTTACGCAAAGGCACTTATCGACACACGCCTGATGGACTGGCCCGCCCTGATCGACCGGATGACCGCGGCCCCGGCGGCGGTGATCAACGCGGGGGCGGGAACGCTCGCGGTCGATGCCGAAGCGGATGTGACGATTATCGACCCGAAGGCGGATTACACGGTCGACATCGGGTCGTGGCGGTCCAAGAGCCGCAATTGCCCCTACCACGGCTGGCGCCTCGCCGCCCGGGCCGTGTGCACGATCGTCGGCGGGCAGATCAAGTTCAGCGTCTGAGCCGCGGGTGCCGGGCGGCGCAACTTGACCAGCAACGCGAAGCGTTTGGGCGATTTGCGGGCTTGCCGAATCGACGGAACTGATTTATCATGTGGGCTGTGCCCGTATTGGTGGTCGGCAATAACGTGATGTACGCCTTGGCCGACGCGGGCGTCGACGCCGGGCGGTCCATGCTCTGCGAGTTGCTCAGCCGATACGGCCGGCAACGCCGCGTGGCGATTGCGGTCGCGTTCGACGGGGCGCCGCCGCGGCGGGATGAGGCTCGACGGATTGACGATCAACACATATCGATACATTACAGCGGTGAACGGACCGCGGATGACGTTCTGGCAGATCTGATTGGGTCGTGTTCGGCCCCCCGTGCTCTGACGGTGGTGAGCAGCGATCGTGGTGTGCAACGACACGCCCGCCGACGGCGGTGCCGCATCTTGGACGCCGCGACCTTTGCCCGGTGGCTGACGGCCCCGGCGCCGGACTTGGCCCCGCCGGCCGAACCGGACGCGAAGCGGAACGGACTGCCCGCCGGCCAAACCGAGCAGTGGCTCGATGAACTCGGGATGGCCGACCCGGATGATTCGTAGCAGTAGTGGGAGCAGTGAGATGTTGCACAGACACGCCGAACGGCGGCTTCACACACGGATGGAGATCTCCTGTCCACTCGCGGTCGCCGACAGCGCGGGTCGCGAGTTGTTCCAGATCCGCACCACGAACATCTCCAATGGCGGGCTCTACATCGAGACCCCCGTGTCGAACCTCCCGCAGGAGGGTGTCCCCGATGAGGTCCACCTGCGGATCTCCGTGCCGCGAACCACATCCAACACGTTCAAACTCGACGAGTTCCGGACCGCCGCCCGCCTCGTCCGCTCCGACATACTGGCCGATGACGACAGCGCCGGGATCGCCCTGCAGTTCGTCGAACCCCTCGCGTTGGGTGTCTCCGCGTGACTCGAGTGCGGATCGCGGATCTGCCCTCGCAAGTCGCGTCGCCCGTCGTTCTCGGCCAGTCCGAAGTCAGAGACTCGCGATCATGTGATCGCCTTGTCGCCGATGTCTCTGCGGAAGTAGCAGTCGGTCCACGTAATCTTGCCGACAGCCTCGTAGGCCCGAGCCTTGGCCTCGGCGATCGTGTCGCCCAGCGCGGTGACGCCCAGAACGCGGCCGCCGTTGGTGACGAGTTTGCCGTCGACGAGTGTGGTGCCGGCGTGAAAAACTTTCACATCGTCCATCGCGTCGGCCTCGTCGACTCCGTGGATCTCGAAGCCTTTGGTGTAATCGCCGGGATACCCGCCCGAGGCCATCACTACGCACACCGCCGGGCGCGGGTCCCATTCGATGGAGACTCCGTCGAGCCGATGCTCACAGACGGCCAGCATAACCTCGACCAAGTCGCACTTCATCCGCATCAGCACCGGCTGGGCCTCCGGGTCGCCAAACCGGGCGTTGAACTCGATCACTTTGGGCCCGGCGGGGGTGAGCATTACGCCCGCGTACAAGACGCCTTCATAGCGTCCGACGCGCCTGCGCAGAGCATCGACCACCGGCACGATGATCTCCCGCTCGATCCGGTCCTCGATCCCCGCATCCACCGCCGGGACTGGGCTGTAACAGCCCATGCCTCCTGTGTTCGCCCCGGTGTCGCCCTCGCCGA